>JAFSZW010000497.1 GCA_017458865.1 Clostridia bacterium | reverse complement strand
GTCCGCAGGCACCCTCTATGCCATCGCCCATTTCCCGGCGCCGCGTGACAGAGATTCCCTCGTCCTCAAGCACCTTCATGAACCGGCTGATCTCGCTTTCGCTGACGCCCCGCAAACCGCGTTCCGGCACATCATTGAGCGGAATGAGATTGACATGGCACTGCAGTCTTCGCAACCGTCCCGCGAGCAGCTTTGCATGCTCCGGCAGGCTGTTGATGCCATGGATCAGTGCGTATTCGAAGATGACGCGGCGTCCCGTCTCCTGCACATAGGTGCGGCAGGCCGCGAGCACCTCATCCATGCTGTAGCGGTTTGCAATCGGCATGATGCTGCGGCGGATCTCATCCGTCGGCGCATGCAGCGACAGTGACAGGGTCACCGGCAGGTTCTCCTTTGCAAAGCGCAGCATCTCCGGCACCAGACCGCAGGTCGACAGCGACACGGACCGCATCCCGATGCAGATTCCATCCGGATGATGGAGGATCTGCAGGAATTTCACCACATTGTCATAATTGTCAAACGGTTCGCCGCTGCCCATCAGGACGACATTCCCGACGCGCGCCTCACTGTCTGTTTCCGCCAGGCGCGCATTTGCACATATGATCTGTCCCAGCATCTCGCCCGCAGTCAGGCTGCGCACACAGCCCTCCAGGGTGGATGCACAGAACCGGCAGCCCATTTTGCAGCCGACCTGCGTCGAGAGGCACAGGGTATTCCCGTAATGGTAGCGCATCAGGACGCCCTCGATCACGTTCCCGTCCTCAAGTGCATAGAGAAACTTCCTTGTCCCGTCGAGTTTTGAGATGCGTTCCTCAATAATCCGGACCGGATTCGTGATATATGACTCTGCAAGCTTTGCCCGGAGGGTCGCAGGGAGATTGCGCATTTCCGCAGGCACGACGCCTTTATGCATCCAGCTGAAAAGCTGCTTTGCCCGAAAACGCGGCTCTCCAAGGCCCTGAAGAACACTCTCCAGTTCACCTATATCAAGCGAAAGCAAATCCACTTTATCCAAAGTTCAACCACCCGTTATGCCTTTATCATGCGGCAGATATAGAATCCATCAATGTTGTCCCGGTGGGCAAAGAGCTGAATGCCGTGCTCACCCTCAAGCGGTCTCAGCGCCTCCGGCAGCAATTCGCCCAGCTGACTTACCCGGTACTCAGGATGCCGCTCAAGGAATGCCGTAACCTGCAGCTCATTTTCCTCCGGGAAAATGGAGCATGTCGAATACACCAGCGTGCCGCCGGGTTTCACCATGTCTGCAACCGCATTAAGAATATTCGCCTGGATACCGGCAAGCGACTCGACGCCCTCCGGCGTAATCCGGTACTTGAGGTCCGGCTTGATGCTCATGACACCGCTGCCTGAACACGGCGCATCAATGATCGCCGCATCCAGTGTATTGGCCTGCTCCGGCCTTGGCTCCTGGGCATCCCGGCAGATCGGCCGGATGTTTTCAAGATGCAGCCTGGATGCCGTGCTGCGGATGAGCTCCACGCGATGCGGATGCGTATCCCAGGCATAGACCCGGCCGGTGTCCTGCATCATCTCGCTGATCAGTGCGGTCTTGCCGCCTGGTGCCGCGCACGCATCCAGGATCGTCTGACCCGGTTTTGCGCCAACAGCGCGCGCTGCAATCACGGAGCTTTCGCCCTGGATGACAAACAGACCATTCTGATAGCCCCTCAGGTGGACCAGATCGCCGGGATCATAGACCCGGTACGTGCCCGAAACCAGTCCGGGTTCAAACGTATACCCGATATCCGCAAACATCCTGCGCATCCGCTGGTCATCGCAGCGCATCAGGTTGGGCCGGACCGACTCATACAGTCTGGGCTGCCTGTAGCGCAGAATCTCCATCGCCTCGTGCTCCCCGAAGCGGTCAATGAGCATCCTGCAGAGCGCCTCCGGTGCGCTGTACATGATCGACAGATACCTGACCGGATCATCCTCCGGCTTGGGCCATTCAATGTTCTCTTTCTCGCGGATCATATTGCGCAGAACGCCGTTGACCAGGCCGGTCAGGCCTTCCATGCCCATGACACGCGTCAGCCGGACCGACTCATCGGTCGCAGCCATATCCGGCACCCGGTCCATATAGAACAGCTGATAAGCGCCAAGGCGAAGGATCTCGCGCACAGTGGGATCAAGTTCATCCGGCTTTTCAAGCACCTGATTGATCCGGTAATCCAGCGAGATCCGGTTTTCAATGGTGCCATAGACCATCCGTGTCACGAAAGCCGTGTCCCTGAGATCCAGTTCTGCCGACTTAAGATGTTTCTCAAGCGCAAGCTGCGCATACGCATCCCTGGCAGATACATCCAGCAGCGTTTCAAGCGCTACGCGCCGCGCAGCCAGGCCCGCCTCAGGCGAATTCTTCCTGTCCTGCCCAAAACGCGCATCACCCTGCTGTCCATCCGCGCCATCTGCCGGTTTGGTTACCTTCCAGGCCGGTTTCCCATCCGGGCGCCGCTTTCCTTCCCGCGGACCATCTGCCCGCTTCCAGGCCGGTTTCCCGTCCTTGCGCGGCCTCTTCTCGTCCCGCGGACCATCTGTCCGTTTCCATTCGGGCTGTCCATCCGGACGCGGCCTTTTTTCGTCTCGTGGACTCTCCGTCCGTTTCCATTCAGGTTTCCCGTCCGGACGCGGATTTCTCGCGTCTCTCGGACCATCTGTCCGTTTCCATTCGGGTTTCCTGTCCGGACGCGGCCTTTTCTCGTCCCTCGGACCATCTGTCCGCTTCCATTCAGGTTTTCCATCTAAGCGCGGCTTTTCCTCGGTCCTCTGACTGTCGGACCGTTTCCAGTCCGGCTTTTCGCCCGTGCGTGCCTTGTCCGAACCGAAAGTCTTTTTGTACGTGCGTCCCTTGGATGAACCGGAAAATTTTGAGCCAAAACGTTTGCCGTCTCCGCCTTTCCGGGCACTGCCCGGTTTTCCTTTAAAATCCCGTGTTCCTGTCCCGACACCTGAACCCGTATGCTCGCCGCCGGTCTGTCGGTTATCGTTATTCGGCATGTTCCAACCCCAAAACCTTTCCAATTTCAATATGGTGTCCACGCAGATACTCCTGGGACGACATCATTCTGGACCCCGGCATCTGAATCTCAGAGAGCTCCACGGCACCATCTCCGCAGGCTACGATCAGGCCGGTTCCGGCATCCGCCGCAAGCACGCTGCCTGGCTTCCCGCTCCCATCCGCCGGCCTGATCCCGCCAACCTTGATGACCGAATCATCCATTTTGGCAAATGCACCCGGCCACGGTGCAAGACCACGCACCTGGCGGTCAAGCTCGGCCTTTGTCCTCGTAAAGTCCATTGCACCCATTTCGCGGGTAAGCTTCGATTCCGTCGTAGCAAGTGCTGGATCCTGTGGAATCCGTTCAAGCGTTCCATCTTTCAGCTTTGCCAGCGTATCAATAAGCACGGATGCACCGAGCTCTGCCAGAAGGTCTGTCATTGTCCCGGCTGTATCCTTAGGGCCTATCGGCACCGATCGCGCGAGGAGAATATCACCGGTATCCATGCCGACATCTGTCATCATCGTCGTCACGCCGGTCTCCGCATCGCCCATGAGAATGCTCCAGTGCACAGGTGCGCTGCCCCTGTGCCTTGGCAAAAGAGAGGCGTGAACATTGATTGTCCCGAGCCTCGGCACAGCCAGATTGTCCCTCGAAAGAAGCTGCCCAAAGGCCGCCGTCACGCACAGATCCGGTCCAAAAGCCCGGAGCTGCTCAAGCCCCTCCGGTGACTTGATCTTCTCCGGCTGATAGACCGGAATGCCATGGCTGACCGCCAACTCTTTTACCGGGCAGGCTGCCAGCTTATGACCCCGTCCCTTTGGACGGTCCGGCTGGCAGATGACGCCGACCACATTTTCCGTCTCAAGCAGCGCTTTGAGCGAGGGCACTGCAAAATCCGGCGTGCCCATAAAAACAATTCTCAAACCGTCCGTATTCACTCGTCTTTGTCCTCTTGAATCTCTTCCGTCTCATCTTCCTCATCCGGACTCTCTTCGAGTTCATAGTCATAGACTTCCCTCGACATGATATCCACATACAGCTGGCCCTTCAGATGATCCGTTTCATGCATGATGCATCTTGCAAGGAGACCATCTGCTTCAAGTTCGCGCCATTCGCCGTTTCTGTCCTGAAAACGCACCTTGACAATCATCGGGCGCGTCACCATTCCATGCCGGCCAGGGACTGAAAGGCAGCCCTCTACCCCTTCCTGCTCACCTGATGTTTCAATAATCTCAGGATTCATCATCTCAATCAGGCCGGTACCGCAGTCCATGACAACTGCCTGGCGCAAAACCGCAACCTGCGGTGCCGCCAGACCAACGCCCTGCAAGGAATGCATGGTCTCAGCCATATCATCAAGCAGCGTGTGAAGACGCGCATCAAACTTCGTTACCGGACGGCTCGTTTTCCTGAGCATCGGGTCCTCTATGTAAACAACCTGTCGCAATGCCATTTGTTATTATCTCCTTTTCCATTGGCTCCCATTATCAGGACGCTCCCGGCGTCCAGAATCAAGTCCCCATCAGGCTGCTGCCTGCTCGGTCCTCGAAAAAGCCGCAATTTTTAATGGGCATTAATACTCATTGTCATTATACCTTTTTTAGATTCCTTTTTAAAGCCCCCTGCCGGATTTTCTGTCAGGTCCTGATGAAATCCTGCCCGGCATCCCTTGCCCAATGACAGTTTGCATGATAGAATGACCTGACTTTAAACCATCACCTGCCGTTAGCCCGGCAGATTTTTGCCTCCGGATACGCATCCGGCAGCCACGCCCGGTCATGGCAGCTATGCTGAGCTGTTCCGCCGTTGCCGAATATGGCCCAAATGCCTTTATCATCATAGACGGATGCATACCCGGAAAGGAGCTTTCATGCAAAAACAATCCAACCTGCTTATGCGCCTTTTGCGCCTGGTTACATCCAGTCTCTCCGTGCTTTTTGTTCTGCTGCTCCTCGCCATGTCGGCCATCAGCACCTGCACCATGCGCGGTGATTTCCACGAAACCACCTTTTTTGTTTCGGCATCTCCTCTGCCAAAGATCTGCCTGCTTGTCCTCATCGTGCTGGCGCTGCGCTTCCTTCGCATCCCACCGCTTTGCGACTTCTGTCACCGCCTTGACACCGATGAACGGTTCCTTGAGGATACACGCCGCAAATGTACACTGCTTCTGTTTTTCATAGCCGCATTCTGGGTATTTGTCACACAGCCCACCGTTATCTCCGACCAGTCCGAAATCCAGACAGCAGCAGAGCAGATCAACTACCATGACTATTCCTGTACAAAGCCTGAGGGTTACCTCTCAAGGTATCAGCATCAGATCGGCGTCGTTCTGATCACCGCGCTTATCCAGCGCATCATCGGCCGGGACAACTACATCGTCTTTCAGCTTCTAAACGCCCTGATGGCTGCGTTTACCTATTACTATCTCTCACGCCTCGCGCAGCACATGAAAGTTCGGGGACCGGTCCAGATCGGTATATTTGTCCTTGGCATTCTGTTCTTTCCATATATCTTCTACGCCACGTTCATTTATCCGACCATCCCGAGTCTTCTCTTCTCTCTCATTGCCTTTGACCTGGCAGCAGGACATGAGCGCAGCCCCAAAGTTGCCTCAGCAGTCCTCTGTGCACTCTCAATGGGTCTTGCAGTTCTCCTCAAGCAAAACGCGCTCATCTTCTTTATCGCCCTGATCATCTATACCATCCTGACCGCGTGGCAGAGTCGGACGCTTCATCGCTTCCTGCTGCCCGTCTTCCTCATAATCGCCACTTTCTGTGCCGTCCGGCTGCCGCGGCCATTCCTTGAAGCATTTACGCACACGAAACTGGCAGACGGCATCTCGCCTTATGCCTATTTCGCCATGGGCGTCCAGGACGGCGAGCGCGCACCAGGCTGGTACAACATCTACATCAACTCTGTTTACAGCGAAAGCGGTTACAGCAGCGAGGCACAAAAAGAAATCGCCCTCAAAGACTACACTGCCCGCCTCGCCTATTTCAAGTCACATCCTGCAGACGCCGTCCGCTTTTTCCTCCAGAAGATCGCCTCAGAATGGAACAATCCCACATTTGAAGTCTTCTGGATCAATGAAGTGCGCGGTTCCAATATTCGCCCGGCAACCTGGGTTAACAGAATCAGCCGCCCAACCGGTGTCGACTTCATTCAAAAATACCTGAATCCGCTGCAGTTCCTCATCCTGGCGTTTGCACTCATCGGGCTTCTCTCCCAAGATGCCCGCCTCCCCGATTTTTACTGCCTACCGCTGCTCACCTTCGTTGGCGGATTCATCTGCCACATCATATGGGAGGCAAAGTGCCAGTATACCCTGCCTTACTTTATCCTGCTTCTCCCTTATGCTGCACATGGTGTATCCGTCCTGCATCAGGCCGCATGCACACCATTTAAAACTCTTTCATCGCTTTCTCAAAGCCGAAAAGTGTGTCTTGCTCTTGCTGTCTGCCTTCTTCTCCTTGTAACCATCTCGATTACAAGATCCGGTTACCTGACAGGTGACAATGCTGCCTATGTTGCCTATCTTACAGATGTCAGAAACTCAAAATAACAACAAAGGCACGTGAAAACACGTGCCTTTGCTTATTGATTTGCTTATGAAAGGAGGTGATATTCAGTAGATTATACTCAGGAGTATTTGAGCTGTGTAATAGTCGCGACTGAGCAGGTACAGATTGTCGGAATATCAGTCTGCAAATAAGATGTTGCCTCCCGCTTTCAGGAATTTCGCATCAATTTTCACCCTGGAACCCTGCATTTCAATAGAGAGGGTTTCCAGAATGTCAACTCCAGATTGCCCATTCTGACTTGTTTTCGTAATGATGCCGAACTATAATTAATTGATCCAAGATAATACTCTTGAAAGGTAATCAGTCCTGCCATCATTGATGTGCAATAATGACTTTGGAAACGCTGTCCTTCTCTTCACATATGAAGCACTCATTGGCGACCCAGCACCGGTTTTTTCTTCCCAGACTGTATTGGTTGGCCGGATGAAGACTCAGCATTTTCACTCATAAGAACCGGATGTTTCAGCATCTGCTGGTGGAAACATCATCTACGGGTTGGAAGCTTTCCTGCTTGCGATGTTTTAAGAGGCAAAAGCTTCTCTGACATATAGAGGACTGCTGCTTTGAGCCGATCCTGATAGATGGGTTAATAACAGGCATGGAGAGCAAGAGATAGCGGAAACAGGGATTCTATTCCCACGATGGATGGTTTTTTATTGGACAGATATCAGACAAGAACCACCTGCAGCGAATAAGCGCATGGGGTTAACGTGAGTAGATTTATGGAAACAATCAGGAGGCCTGCATGATCCAACCTGGAGATAGATTCGAGCGTCTCGTTGTTCTATCCGTCTCTGGACGCAACGCTTTATGCCGTTGTGGTTGTGGAAACGAGAAAAGCATTCGGAAAGACAACCTTATCGGTGGTCGCACGAAATCCTGTGGCTGCTTATGTAGAGTATCAAAAGGTGTTCCTGTCCCACCCGGAACAAAATATGGCCATTTAACAGTTCTCTCCACCGAAGGAAAAAGCGTTTATTGCCGGTGCGACTGCGGTAATGAAAAGCTCGTTCTGAAAAATAACCTTCTCAGTGGCCGTACAAGATCATGTGGTTGCATTCGTACCACTTACATCATACAACCCGGGACAAAATTTGGCCGTCTCACCGTTCTCTCCATAGATAGACAGATCGTTCATTGTCGTTGTGATTGTGGAAATGAGAAGGATGTTCTAAAGATGAATCTCTTAAATGGGTTCACCAAATCCTGTGGTTGTTTGAGAAAGAAGAACTGGCAACCCCTATGATGCACTGTTCCTGCACCAGTGCCTTCCCTGCCCCTCCGTACATGACTCTTAAAACCAAAAGCCAGGTAGAGAAAAACCGGTTCAAACTGTACGGCGTTTTCTCACCGCCTGGACGAGACAATAAGCAAAGGCACGTAAAAACACGCGCCTTTGCTTAATTGGGCGGGAAATCGTTCATCATAGTACCGGAAGATTATGTCTGACCAGCACCATGTTGATCTCAAGGAGGTCATACTTTCTGTTCATGATAAACCAGATTATAATGATGTCAAATTCATCATTCGGTGAGAATGCTCTTCCTGCCCGTGCAAGCAGGTCCGCCGTTTCCGGAAGTGTCAGTTCAAGTGCCACCGCCAGGGCCAGAATCGTGCGTTTTCTCGGATAATACTTGTCATTGCACCGAATCTTGGAAAAAAGTCTCCGATCCACATTGGCTCTCCGGTACACCTGTGCATCCGTCAGGTTGCGCTCGTCTATTAATTGGAAGAGTTTTAATCGGAATGATGGCGATGAATCATCTTCCAGAAATCGAAGAGGATCGTCCGGATATTCATTTCCTCTTTCAGGGAAAAGACCGTTTGGTCCAAGCTCAGTATGTTGTTCCGAAACCTGATAACGCCTGAGGTTGTACTTTGAAGCATTCGAACCGTTTTCGCGAAGCGCCTTCAGTTCACGCTGGATCCAACGCTCTGCCTCCGCTGTCACCTTACCAACCGGGTAAACAGCCATGCAGGATTTGGGTACCGCCAGGATAATCTGAATTCTGTCGGACTGCGGGCATTCTGAGATCATCCTGAAAAGTGCTTCAGCAATAACCCCTTTATCGACTTTTGCCCTGCGGACATTCAGTGTCAGTACAGCAGATGAAACACCGAGCTTAACCGCATAGGAAAAAGCCGCATCAAATCCCGCAGCGAGTACTGTCATAGCAGCTTCTCTGTTATCCGGAATCTCCGGCACTGAAGTTCGGATCAGCAGCTTTTCCCGGCCACCGAGCAGGCAGATGGCACGTGGACAGCCAGAACCTTTATGCTGATTCCCATGTAACTGTTCGAAACAAATGCGTGCCTCCGCATGAACCTATGCT
>JAFSZW010000043.1 GCA_017458865.1 Clostridia bacterium | reverse complement strand
GGTTCGGGACCAAAAAGTCGCAGGTTCAAATCCTGTCACCTCGACTTCCGAGAGATCTGGTTTCAGGTCTCTTTTTTGTTATTCAGGTACCAACGGGAAGATAGGAGCTGCATATGAGAGTACCATACGACACAATGGTTTCAGAGTTTACGCGCGTACTGATCAAAAAGGGATTTACACCGGAACGTGCCAGGGATGCGGCAGAAATCTTTGCGTCCAACAGTCTGGCAGGCGTCTATTCCCATGGCCTTAACCGATTTCCACGGGTGGTTGATTACCTTGAGCATGGGGTGATAGACCCGCATGTTCAGGCAACCTGTGTGGAATCCATTGGAATGATTGAACGCTGGGACGGGCATCGCGGATTTGGACCGCTTAATGCGAAACTGGCCATGGACCGGGCATGTGATCTGGCAGCGCAGGGAGGCATCGGGTGCGTGGCACTTGGCAACAACAACCACTGGATGCGCGGCGGCACGTATGGATGGATGGCGGCTGCCCGGGGCATGATCGGCATCTGCTGGTCCAACACCATGCCGAATATGCCGCCGTGGGGCGCCAAAGAACGGAAGATCGGCAACAATCCGCTGGTCATGGCCGTGCCGCGCAGCAATGGCGAGCATGTGGTCATTGACTGCGCCATGTCCCAGTTCTCATATGGCAAAATCCAGGACAGCCGGCTGCGCGGGGTGAAGCTGCCGGTTCCAGGCGGCTACGATACGCAGGGTGAGCTCACGACGGATCCGGCTGAGATTGAGACAACCTGGCGCGTCCTGCCCATGGGATACTGGAAGGGCAGCGGCATGTCCATTGTCATGGACCTGATCGCCACTGTGCTGACCAATGCCAATTCGGTTTCGAAGGTGGGCACATTTGACAGCGAGGTCGGCCTCAGCCAGGTGATGATCGCCATTGATCCCGCCAAGTTCAATACACCGGAGGAGACGGATGCCATCGTAGACGCGATCCTGGCCGATATCAAGACGGCTGAACCGGTGACAGAAAACGGCGAGGTGCTGTACCCGGGCGAACGGGCTATCCGCACGCAGCGTGAAAACCTTGAAAAGGGCATTCCTGTCATAGACGATATCTGGAATGCCGTGCTGGCCATGTAAGCTGCTGCACCCGGCGGGCAATTGCCGGCAGCATTTTTCAATGTGGATGCAAAAAAGCCGCGCGGAATCACCGAAAGGTGGTTCTGCACGGCTTATACTTATTCTGGATAACTGTGATACTTTATAACAAACATATAGAAAGGGGGTGAAAATACGAAAACATGTCTTGATAATGCCATGCTTTCGTGCTAGTATAGAAGACAAGGGGGCGGATACAGATCTGCTGTGAAACGTTACATTGAACCGGGGAAATGCAATCAGATCTTCACTGCATGGTTTGCTGCTCAGGTCTGTGGACAGATACCGGATGGATCGCATCTGCGCCTGCGCTCATGCCGAAACGGTTACAGGATGACGCGGAGCCCGGCAGGGGATAAAGACTGTGAGGGAGATGAGACCGTGAAATCGATCAGGAACAGCATTGTGAGTTTCTGGCGTGCACTGGATACGCTGGAAGAGAGGATTTACTTCCTTACGCTCTTTGTTGCCGGCATCGCGGCTGTGGTATCGACTGTAGCCGGAATCATCCAGCGCCTCCCGGTGTTTTCAATCTTTATCACCTTTGCGATTTTTGTGTTCGTTGTGGTCCTGACACTGGTCAGCATCCGCTTTCCGGAAAAGCGTGCCAGCCAGCGGCTCTGCCTTGTATTTGCGATCAACTTCTGCTTTTTCCGACGATTTTCTTTGCATCCGGCGGCATTCACAGCGGAATGGGCATGTTTTTGCTGGTGGGACTGTTTCTCACGGCGATTATGCTGCATGGAAAACTGAGCGGCTTTGTCTTTCTGGCATCGCTGCTGGTGATGGAACTGACCATGACCATAGCGGATCGTGCGCCGCATCTTGTTGCACCCATGACGGAATGGCAGCATTATCAGGACATGAAGGTTACGCTTTTCCTTTCAGGCATGTCGATGTACGCCATTACGACGCTGATTCTTACCGCGTATAACCGCGAACGGAAACACAATGAAGAGCTGATGGAAAAGCTGCGGAGCATTTCGATCCGGGATGCGCTTTCCGGCCTTTATAACCGGCGCGAGCTGTTCAGGCGGCTTGAGGTCATGTTCGGGATGCAGACCAGGGAACGGGCAGATACGCTTTCCCGGGAAGGCCATTACATTGCCATGTTTGATGTGGACAATTTCAAACACATGAATGACACGTACGGACATGCCTTCGGGGATACTGTTCTGTCAACTGTTTCCGGTGTTCTTGAACGTGGCACGGACAGCAGGGAAGGTGAATTTGCCGCGCGGTACGGCGGGGAAGAGTTTGTCTGCATTCTGAAAGCGGCGAGTCTTGATGAGGCATACAGGAAGACAGACGCCATTCGCAGACAGGTATCCGAGCTGCACTGGAAAGAGGTGCCAGAGCTCCGCATTACGATCAGCGGCGGCGTTGTTCCCTGCGATGCCGGACAGGATCTCAACCAGGTCATCCACGATGTGGATGCATTGCTTTACCAGGCGAAGACCTCCGGAAAGAACCGGATCTGCCGACCATAAGCGCAGGGCAGATCCAGTCACGAAAAAAGATGAGCAGCATTTGCTCATCTTGATCATGCAGAGTCCGGGCAGGCTTTCAGCGGGTGAACAGATCGCCCAGCTTTTTAAGACAGGTTTCAGGACTGCCGTTGTTTTCAATTTCATAATCTGCATATTTGCGGTAGAGAGGGATTCTGGCCAGGTACAGGCTGCGAATCTCTTCTTTTGTTTTTCCCCGGAGCATGGGACGGTCCTGACAGCCAGCAAGGTATTCCCAGGTCAGATCAAAGTCCCGACTCAGGAGGATGATGGTGGCACGGCCCTGCAGCAGATCGCCGTTTCGGGCAAACGTCAGCAGTCCGCCGCCGGATGAGATGATGCAGGGCAGTAATCCGACAATTTCGCGGCAGATTTCATGTTCCAGGTCCCGGAATCCCTGTTCGCCCTCGGCAGCGAAAATCTGGGGAATGGTTTTGCCGGCGCGCGTGATGATCATGGTGTCCGTATCATAGAACGGATAATGCCATTGGGCAGATGCCAGTTTACCGATGGTGCTCTTGCCTGAGGCCATAAATCCGCACAGGACAATGGGCTTTTGAAGTTTAATCATGGGTATGCCTTTCAGTGTTGGTTTTATCAGCGGACTGTACGGGCGATGATGCCGTTAATCAGCCGCTCATTAATTGGAAGAAAGATTCCGGCGACCGGTCCGACAAGGCCGGCGCAGACAATGGTGCCTATACCGAAAATGCCGCCCAGCAGCCAGCCGGCAAGCACAAAACAGAGATCGACGACGATTCTCAGGATGCTGAACGGCTTGTGCGTTTTGTCGCTGATGACAATGGCAACAAGGTCATTGGGTCCGGTTCCGGCGTCCGATTTGATGACAATGGTCATGCCGTAGGCAAGGATGACGCAGCCAAGCGCGAGTATCGCGAGCCGACCGGGAAACGGCCAGCTTCTTATGGCAAGCGGCGTGAGACAGATGGTAAAAAAGTCGATAATGGGTCCGCCGCAGATCATGCAGAGCACCGTACCGATTTTGATGTAACTTCTGTCAAAAATGAGCAGAATGAGGATAATCAGCAGACTGATTACCATGTGCACCCGGCCATGGGTCAGGAAGGATATACCGGAAAAGGTCCGGTAAAGGCCCTGAATCAGCACATTGAACGGGTCCGAGCCGAGCTCAGCGAGGAGAAACAGCGTGACGCCCAGATGGGCAATGGTCAGACCGACCATAAGGATAATGACGCGAATGAGCCATTCTCTGGTGGAACGCATGACTTACCTTCTTTCGGGGTATTGAACTGGATGGGCATCTTTTGTCTCTCAAACGGAGAGATAATGACCGCGGCCTCTTTCCTTCATTGATTTTATCTGACAGAGGCTGCATATCGCGCAGTTTAGTATCAAAACGGATGAAAGTCAAGGCTGGGGACCTGAAAAACCCGTCTGCGAATGTCCAGGCTGCGAATGTCCAGATATGTCCAATGAGGGGAAAATGCCGGCGCTGGTTTCCAGGAACTGCGGGCATTTAACCGCCGGGATTGCCCCGGCTATGGGCATGCCTTGCGGCCAATCAAAAAATGGCAGAAAATCCGAAAAACCATTTTACAAACGGACAATTTGCATGTACAATAAAGCGGTGAGAATAGATTCATTCTGGGCTGTATTGTCCGGATGAGTTATATTGCTTGGGAGAAG
>JAFSZW010000496.1 GCA_017458865.1 Clostridia bacterium | reverse complement strand
TTTCCGCACGGGCTGCTCCTATGCCCGCGGCGACCTCACCCGCTTTGTCACCCGTCCCATCTCGCTCATCTTCATCCTGATCGCTGTATGGAGCGTTGTTGGGCCGATCATTACCAAGGCCATCAAGAACCGTCGCGCCGCAAAGTAAGAAACAGTGAGGTGTCATCATGTCGCTCACCAGTGAACAGAAAAACGAACTGCTGGCAGTGCTGGGCCGCACCGGCGGTCACCGTGAGGTGATGAAGCAGGAGCGGGTCATCCCGGCAGCGTACCAGGCCATGCTCTCAAAGGTGGAACGGGAAACGCTTACCCTCAGCTTTGAGGGGATGCCGGATGTGCGGGTCATCGTATCCCGCGATCCGGACCGCCCTTCAGACTGTCCCCTCCACGTCAATTTTCATGGCGGCGGCTTTATCTTCCCGCAGGACGGGGACGATGATCTCTACTGCGCGCACGTAGCCCTTGGCATTCACGGCATCGTGGTGGATGTCGACTATGCCTGTTCTGATGTGAATCCCTATCCGGCAGCGATGCACCAGGCTTACGCCGTAACCCGCTGGGCAGCGGCTCAGGCCCAGGCATGGGGCGCTGATGACCGGCGCATTTCCGCGGGCGGCCACAGCGCGGGCGGCAATCTTGCTGCCGTCTCGGCCATGGAAGCGCTGCGCACCGGTGAGTTTCAGCTGAATCTGGTGGTGCTGGATTATGCTGCAAATGACAATTACTTTGTGCTGGAGGGAGAGGAGAATATCCGCAGCCGCGCATTCTCTCTGCTCTACAGCGACGGTGATGCGGAACTGCTGAAAGATCCGACCATTTCGCCCGTGTTCGCCTCGTTGGATCAGCTGACCGGTTTCCCGCCTGTGCTGATCGTCGAGGCCGGTCTGTGTCCCTTTGTTGAGACCAACCGCAAATTCGGCGGGATGCTTAAAGCGGCCGGCGCATCTGTCCGGTTTGTGCGCTATCCCGAAAGCCGGCATGGCTTTACGGTGCGGATGAACGGTGAGTGGCAGGATGCCCAGCAGGTGATTATTGACGCGATCTGCACCGCAGAACCCGTTTCTTAAACGCAACTCCTGTCGCCTGTCTCTGCTTTTTGAGACAGGCGACAGACATTTAGGAGGGAATTCTCATGAGCCTTACCCCTGAAATGCGCGCCACCATGGCACGCGATATGCAGATGAACCGCAAATTTGACGGCGACACAGATATCCCGGCGGAATGCCGTTCTTTCATAGATCTGGCAGATGGCGTAAAAGTAGACCGCCCTGCCGTCTGCGGCTGGCCTTACAGCTTTACCGTCTATACCGCCAAAAACAAAAAGCCGGGCAGTCCGCTGCACATCAACATCCATGGCGGCGGTTTCCTGATTGGACACATGCCCAATGACACGCTTTGGTCCTGCTGGCTGGCTGACCAGATTGAGGGTGTTGTGGTGGACGTTGATTACACCACCACCGAGCAGGCGGCGTATCCTGTCATGCTGGAGCAGTGCCTGGATGCGGCCCGTTACACGTTTGATCACTGCCAGGAATGGGAATGTGATCCCAAGCGAGTTTCCGTTGGCGGCTACTCTGCCGGCGGCCACCTCACCATGGCGATCAACACGGTGAGCCGCATGCGCGGAATGCCGCTGCCGTTTGCACTGCTGGTCAACGGATACGGTCCCAATGACATGCGCTATGATGAGGCCGCAGCCAAAGCCGTGCCGGAATACTGGAAAACCAGTCAGTACAGAAACGCAGGTTTTGGCGTCCTTCTTTCAGATGACAATGCGGCGCTGGCAGATGATCCCTTCTTTGATTTCATGATGTCCCCGGACGATGTGCTGGCCGCCCTTCCCACTACCATGATCCTGGGCGCGGCAAACGATCCTTTCCGGTTCCAGAACCTGGAGCAGGCAAAGAAGCTGGCTGCCCTGGGCGTTGAGGTCATCGCGAAGATCTATCCCGATACCGGCCACGGCTTTATTCCGCACTTCATGCCGCACTGGCGCGAGGCCGGTGACCAGATCGTCTGGGGAGTCCGGAACATCAGCCTGTAAAAAAGTGCACCTGAACGCCAAAATAGTGAACTCCGGACGAT
>JAFSZW010000495.1 GCA_017458865.1 Clostridia bacterium | reverse complement strand
CGTGTCGTTGTTGATGCAGTGATTGCCCAGGAACAGTTCCACCTTCTGGCCCCTGACCTTTGCCAGTGAGCTCAGGTAAACCTCACGGGTTTTATACTCAGGATCGCCGATTTCGATCAGGTAATCCTTCTGCAGCGTATTGAAGCCGAAACCGCCGTAATAACCGCAGCGGACCGTCTTATCGCCATCAGTCGCATCAAAGAAGATCGCGATGCAGCCGTCAGTATGTCCCGGTACCATGTAAAACGTCATGGTGGTATTCCCGAATGTCAGCACATCGCCTTCCTTAATCTCATAATCCGGCGTGAAAAGGCAGTCAGAGTCACAGTGCGCGTCCTGAATGGCGGATATCCACGGGCGCTCACGGTACATGACCGCATCCGGCTCACCGAGATACAGCTGCGTCCCGAACATGCGCTTGAAAAACACTGCGCCGCCGATATGGTCAAGGTGTCCATGCGAATGAATGATCCATTTGACATCTGCCGGATTGAAACCGGCCTCCCAGATTGCCTGGATCAGCATTGCTGTCGCACCGCAGTTGCCGCTGTCGATCAGAAGCAGTCCGTCACCGGTATCAATCAGGTGCACGCAAACCCAGGAATCACCAACATACCAGATG
The DNA here is from genome assembly GCA_017458865.1 of Clostridia bacterium. Taxonomy (GTDB): domain Bacteria; phylum Bacillota; class Clostridia; order Christensenellales; family Aristaeellaceae; genus Ventricola. The sequence goes on along the minus strand of JAFSZW010000495.1, from coordinate 3,671 downwards.
TTGCCAAATATTTTGAACGGATGCACATACCGCTTTTCCTGATTCAGCCACAGCGGTCCGAAATGCGTCGTTTCCATCTCTGCCCGCTTGGCCATATACAATTCATAATCCTGTTTCAAGCTCATAACCGTTTCCTCCAGTCCTGTATATTGCACCGGATTGCCCGATGCTGTTTCCGCGCCTCAAAAAAGCGGAGCCCGGGGGATCCGTTCTCCGCTTTGTGACTGCCTGATCCGGGTTATCCCTTGTTTCCGCGAATCTTTGCGAAAAGCATCTTGATCAGCGGCGAGAAGATACAGATGATGGCAATCACCATGAGCACGCCGGAGACGGGACGGGTAAAGAACTCCGTCCAGGACGGCACCGACTGGAAGCCCTGCAGCATCTTCTTTTCCAGTGTCGGTGTCAGGATAAACGCCAGGATGAGCGGTGACGATGGAAGCTGGCCAAGCGTCATCAGGATACCAACCAGCGCAAAGACCATCATCATGCCGCATTTATACAGGTTGCCGCTGTCAACATACGCACTGGCCAGACAGATGACAAGCAGTGCGCTGTACATAAACCAGCTGGGCACCTTGAGGATATACGGGAACCAGCGCTTGCACAGCGCCTGCAGCAGCAGGACGATTCCTGCAACAACCGCTACGGTGACAAACATCAGATAGACAACATCGCCGCTGTTCTTAAAGACCATCGGACCCATCTCAAGACCGTGGATCGTCAGCGCGCCGATCAGCAGCGCTGTCGTGGAGTCGCCCGGTATGCCGAGTGCTGCCATCGGAATCATGGCACCGCCGATGGCTGCGTTGTTTGCAACCTCAGGTGACCAGATGCCGCCCGCAGCGCCGTGTCCATACTCCTCCGGATGCTTCGATGCGTTCTTGGCGCTCGAATAGGCAACCAGGTTGGAAAGACCGCTGCCCATGCCCGGCAGGAAGCCGATGCCAAGTCCGATCAGGAAGGAACGGATGATATTACCAAGTTCATCGGTAATGTCCTTTGCTTTAAGTCCGAATCCGCGCAGACCTTCCTTGCTGACCTCCGGCGGCTGGTCAAATCCCTTGCCTAATGTCACCAGGATGTGGCTGACTGCAAAGATACCGGTCAGCACGACGATCATGCCGAGACCGCCGTAAAGATACATATTGTCAAAGACAAAACGCGGTTCAGCGTCAATCGGTGAGAAACCGACCGTTGCCAGCAGCATGCCGATACAGGTAGAGGCAAGTCCCTTGAACATGTTGCCCTTGGAGATGGCCAGAACCATCGTCATCGCGACGAGGCACAGCGCCGTGTATTCCCAGGGACCCATGGCAAAGGCGAAATCAGCCACCTTCTCTGCCAGCAGACCGCCAATGATGGCACTGAAGAACGTGCCGACAAAGGATGCGGTCATGCCGATGGCCAGCGCCTTGCTGGCCTGGCCTTTCTTGGCCATGGGATGTCCGTCCCAGCAGGTTGCAACCGCTGATGCAGATCCCGGAATGCCCAGGAGCACAGAGCCGATAAAGGCACCGGAACAGCCGCCAATCCACAGGGCAAGCAGGAAGATAATTGCCGTGCTTGACTCCATGCTGTATGTGAGCGGCATAAAGAGCATAACAGCCATCGTGCCGCTGAGTCCCGGAATGGCACCAAAGATGATGCCGACTGCCGTACCGACAATCATCAGGGCGAGGTTCATGGGCACGATCAGCTGTGAGAAAATATATGGAAGATATGAAATCATGTTTCCGCTCCTCTCTTACTCAAACAGCGAGCCCACAGGCAGTTCCATTCCAAAGAGCTGCACATACATGAACCAGATAACAAACGTAACCGCCAGCGCAAAAACAATGCGGACCCACAGTTTTGTCTCCGCGTTGCTTGCCTTGGCAAAATAGGTCGTCAGTCCATAGACCAGGACCGGTGTGACAATCAGGAAGCCCAGGTACTGAAGACCAAGGATATACACCCAGAGTGCTGCAAAGGTAATGATGACACGAATCATGCCTTCCTTCGTCAGGATGATGGCGTCCGCCTCTTTCTGCCTGCAGCCGTTCACAAAGGTGCCCAGTCCGCAGATGACCAGACCGAGTGCCGCGATGCCGGGCATCAGCCTGGGACCCGGATACTCCGCCGTAATCGGTTTACTGAACTGACTGATCAGTCCAATGACAACAATCCCCAGAACCACCAGCACAGCGCCGGTGATCTGATCGCGTTTGACTTTCACAGTAAGTCCTCCTTCTTACATATAAGAAAAAATGAGCACCAGACATGCTGTGGCAGAACGCTCAGGATGCAGAGATCGTGAGGTTCATTGAAGGCATGCCCGGAAATGAAAAAGGTGCCTTACCCGGACCTTACCCGAGTAAGGCACCCTCTACTCTCAGACTGAATCTGGACTAATGTCAGTTCCGCTTACTTCTTGAGTCCGAGCTCATCGCAAACGGATACAAGGCTCTCCTGCTGACCCTTGATCAGCGCAGCGCCGTCCTCAAACGGAGCGATGTCCATACCAAATCCGGACTTGACGAGAATGTCCCTGGTCTCCGGATCATTGGCAGCTGCCTCATAGAGATCATGGATTTCCTTGGCGGTCTCATCAGATGCACTGGTGGGAAGAAGTACATAGAAATAGGTGCCGAAAATGCAGTCATAGCCGAGTTCCTTGAAAGAGGGGACGTCCGGCAGAACGCTGTTGCGTCCACCCTCATCGGTAGAGGAGAAGCAGGCAACGGCATTAACCTTTTCGCCTTCAATATACTGCTTGGCCTGGTTTGCATTGACCAGTGCGCAGTCGATGGAGCCGCCGACAAGGTTGGTCAGCTTCTCGGTATCCGGACCGGACTCAACATAACGCAGGGTGATGCCGAGCTGCTTGCTCATGATGCCGCACATGATGTGAGAAGATCCACCGGTCTCGACGCCAATGCGCAGCTCGCCGTTTTTCTCATTGGCAAGTGCGATGAACTCATCCACCGTCTTAACGCCGCTCTCAACCGGCACAACCAGAACATAGCCGCCCTTTTCGGTCGGGAGACCAACCGCTGCTACCTTGAACTCATCCGCCGGGCTGTGGGTATAAATGCCGGTGGCATATTTGATAAGCATTGTGGAATGGAAGAACAGGATCTTGCTGCCATCCTTCTTTGCTGTACGGATGGTCTCATAGGCAACAACGCCGCCGCCGTCCGTATTGTTCTTGATGGTCAGGGTCTGGTCAGAATTCTTGTTGATGTACTCGGCAAGCTGACGGCCTGCAACATCGGTTCCGCCGCCGGCAGATGCGGGCAACTGCACTTCAATCTTCTTCGGCAGCCCGGCTGCAAACGCAACGGAGCTTACAACAAGCAGTACTGCAAGAACCAGGATACAAAGCTTAGTTTTCATCAGGGTAAACCTCCTTTTTTTTGAGTGTCCCCTGCCTGTCAGACTCGGGTCAGGCACGGAAAACCCTTCTAAAAAATATATATGCAAATAACGTGCCAATTTTCCCGAGTCAGGAAAATAATCTTTTCATGAACCGATGCTCACACGCTGCCCATTCACAGAGGGCAAATTTCAGGCCAATTCCTGCTTCTGTTGCCTTTCATTCCAACTTTCACCTCCTTTCATAAATTGGAATTCGCCTGTTTTAAACAGCAGTTCCTGCTTCTGTCGGGTCTTCCATCGTGTTATTCCAT
>JAFSZW010000494.1 GCA_017458865.1 Clostridia bacterium | reverse complement strand
CACAGGCTCAGTGGCCGTCACTGTCGTCTGGAAATGGATCTTCAACCGGTATTACGGCGTGCTAAACTTTGTCTGTATGAACCTGGGACTCATCACCCGGAATGCGAACTGGCTCGGCGATGCCAATACTGCCCTCTGGTGCATTCTGACCATCCTTCTGACCACCTCCGTCGGCCAGCCGATCGTCCTGTACGTCAGCGCCCTCAACAACGTTGACCAGTCTCTGGTGGAGGCTGCCTCCGTGGACGGTGCCACCAACCTGCAGACTTTCTGGCGGATCAAGTGGCCGCAGATCATGCCGACCACACTGTACATCCTGGTCATTACGACCATCAACAGTTTCCAGTGTTTCGCGCTGATCCAGCTCCTCACCTCCGGCGGTCCGAACCACGCGACCGAGACCATTATGTACTACATCTACTACAACGCCTTCAAGCTGCAGAACTACAGCTACGGCAGCGCGATGGGCATCATTCTGGCCCTGATCATCGCTGCGTTCAGCGCCCTGCAGTTCAGGCTTGCCAAGAGCGACACCGATTGAGAGGAGGAACGGATATGAGTCAAAAAGCTGTTGCCGCGAATCCCCGCATGAAGCGGAAACCGGCCAGGACCGGCGTGGATCACAGCGTGCATCAGATCACGGTGTACGAGATTGCCGCACTGATTGTCCTGATCATCATTGCTGTTCTGTTCATCTTCCCGCTGTACTGGATTGTGACCGGTTCTTTCAAGAACGCACAGGATGTCATCGCAAAAGTACCTGTATGGTTCCCCGTTTCGCCCACCATTGACAATTATGCCCGACTGTTTGCCCGCCCCGCGTTCAGATGGCTTGGGAATACCGTGTTCATGTGTGCCATGAGCATGATCCTCACCTGCATCTCGGCATCCATGGGCGGCTATGCGCTGGCTAAAAAGAAATTCACCGGCCGCACAGTCATATTCTCCTTTTTCGTCTGTGCCATGGCACTGCCAAAGCAGGTCATTCTGATCCCGCTGCTCAAGGAAATGGCATTTTTGAAACTGCACAACACCCTGTGGGCCGTCATCATTCCCACAGTCGGCTGGCCGTTCGGCGTCTTCCTAATGAAGCAGTTCTCAGAGACCATCCCGGAATCCCTGCTTGAGGCGGCCCGCATTGACGGTGCAGGCGAGGCACGCACCTTCATCGAGATCGTGCTGCCGATTATCAAGCCCGGCATAGGTGCACTGGCGATTTTCACATTCATCACCGCATGGAACGATTATTTCCTGCAGCTGATCATGCTAAATGATACCGATGTGTTAACCATTTCCCTGGGCATTGCCAAGCTGCAGAGCGAGCTGAGCAACGACTTTGGCCTGATCATGGCAGGTGCCGCACTGGGTTCCATTCCCATCATCATCATCTTCCTGCTGTTCCAGAACTTCTTCACCCGGGGCATCACCATGGGTGCAGTCAAGGGATAAGCAGGGAAAGGAGCACAATCGACATGAGCCTCAGCAAATACTTCGGTGTAATCCCGGCTTTCTATGCCTGTTACGAGGATGACGGTTCGATCAGCCCGGATCGTTCCCGTCGTCTGGCCCGGCATCTGGTGAACAAGGGCGTCAAGGGCCTCTATGTGTGCGGTTCCTCCGGCGAGTGCATCTATCTCGAGAAGGAGGAGCGCATGGCCATCCTCGAGGCCGTCATGGCAGAGGTCAGGGGTGAGTGCACAATCATTGCACACGTTGCCTGCAACAACACAGATGAATCCTGTCAGCTGGCAAGGCATGCTGAACAGCAGGGCGTAGACGCCATCGCAAGCATCCCGCCCATCTATTTCCGCCTGCCGGAACACGCCATTGCAGCATACTGGAATGACATCTCCGGCGCCGCCCCGAATACGGATTTCGTCATCTACAACATTCCCCAGCTCGCCGGCGTCTCTCTCACCCCCTCTCTCTTCAGAAAGATGCGCGAGAACCCCCGTGTCATCGGCGTCAAGAACTCCTCCATGCCCACACAGGACATAGAGACATTCCTGCGTCTCGGCGGCGAAAACTGCGTGGTTTTCAACGGCCCCGATGAGCAGTTTGTCTCCGGACGGGCCATCGGTGCTCAGGGCGGCATTGGCGGCACCTATGGTGCAATGCCCGAACTCTTCCTCAAAATGGACAGCCTTGTCCGCGAAAACCGCTACCAGGAGGCCGCCCTCATTCAGCACGAGGTAAACACCATCATCGAGGAGATGTGCGGCTGTCACGGCAACATGTACGCTGTAATCAAGGAGATCCTCCGCATCAACGAAGGGCTCACCCTGGGTTCTGTGCGCAGGCCTCTCGCTGCCCTGCTCCCCGAGGACATGCCAAAGGTTGAGGCAGCCGCCGCGCACATCCGCAGCGCAATCTCAAAGTTTGTCATCTGACCGCCTGTTTCCGGTTCCTGCCAAATCGGCGGGTGCGTCTTTCCGCTGCCTGATTATAATCATCCAGGAACGGCACCCATCCCGGCGGGTATGAGACTCAACCCCTGAAACAGATATTAAGGACCTTTCTATGTCACATAGAAAGGTCCTTTTTATTGATCAGAATCCAGTGAGAATGCATCGCCGTCAGGCAAGGGTCTGCCATGCGGTTAATCACAGACAGGCCTGAAACACAGCATGCGTTTATGAGATTCCCTTTCCGATTGCCTTGACCTTGCCCAACATGGTCAGTCCCTTCACAATCGGTCTCTTCATTCCGCAGTATTCGCATATACCACGCTCTCTGTGACCATCATCTCTCATGGTGTATTTGCAGTCCGCTCTGGAAAGATGAATTTTGTAGTAGAAGTTAATGCAATCCCGGCAGGCCTTGCCGACAGCCGGATGATCGCCTTCCTCACCCGCCTGATGCGGGGTATGAGACTCATTAACCGTGCCGTGTTCTCCCTTGCTCGACACGCTTTCATCATGGGATGATGCGACCGGCGTGTGTTTTTTCGTTTCTGCCAGTCTCTCATCACCAGATGGGTACACCGGCAGTTTTTCCGGGTCAGATGAGCTCTCATCAGTCGCTTTGGACATTGGTGTGTGTCTTTTCGTGTCCGCCAGATGTTCATTGATACCGGATGTGCCCGAATGGTCAGTTGTGATCGACGCTTTCCCGTTATGGAATGAGGGCTCTTCATTCCGTCGTCTTCTGTTTTCCATTAGTGCTCCAATTCAGTCAGTCGTTCAGACAGGATCATCTGATCCGAACCGTTCATACTTGTCAGATTACGACTGCTGCACAGCCGCATCCCTTGTAATACAAAACAGGTTTTATCCATTGATCCGCAGGTGCCTTGTCTGCCATCCGATAGCATGTCGGCACAGACAGGATGGCATCTGCGAATGTGGATTATATCACAGAAATTGTATAATTGGAAGTATGATTGCATGTATTTTATAACTTATTGTTATAAAATTTTAAGTTTGCAATGTATACTCACGGAAATATCAAATATCGGTCAATAACTGCAGTACTCAATCAGATCATTTCCTGCAGATTTTGAGCACATCCATCTGATACTTTGTTTTCCACTTCCCAATGATGCCAAAACAGGAAAGACGGACGAGCAAAAAGCACGTCCGTCTTTCCTGGTCTGTCCGTTTTATCCCTGCCGCACCTGCGGCAAAGCGCATGACATATGTATCAGTTTGTTACCTGTTGAACAGGCTTTCAAGTGCTTCCTGATTTTCCCTAAGTGCCTGCAGCACCCATGTGCTCCAGTGGCGGGCATTGGTATCGCTGTCACCAAACACATAGTCCTCCTGGCCGTAGTCAATGACATCGAAGCCCGGCGTTGCCTTGCTGGCACCGCTGGTACGATACGACGCAGCATCCGCCAGTGAGAAGGTGACACGTCCCTCGTCATCAAGGGATACCCAGCTGCTGAGATCCGTGCCGGTTGCAGATTCGCTGGTCCCGTTTGTCGTCTGGGCCTGAGCGCCGGCCTTGGTGACCGCTGCAGCGCCGTCCACATGCTGACCATACATGAAATCCACCCACAGTGCCAGGCTGTTCCCGAGGATTTCACTGGGCACATGACCGCCATCCCACTGCCACTCAATGACAGCATCTATTCCGGCACTCAGCGCCCTGATCTGGATGTTCAGGGAATTCATCATGGAGATATCGCCCTCAGCAGCGCCGCAGACGATGCGCATCCATACAGGGTTCTCTGTTCCCTCCGCGTTGATGTAATTGAGCGGGTTGTAAAGATTCACAATATTTCTGCCATACGCATCGCCGGCCTCGATTTCCGCGATGTCCGCCGCATAGGACGCGACCATGTCCGCATAGCTGTTGTAATTGGCCGAGTCCGTGGTGCTGCCGGACGCCTGCGTCGTGCCTGCATCCGGTGTCCCGACGACCATCTCATCCCCGCTGCCCTCTGTTCCGGCATTCCCGGGCATACCGGACGGGACGCCGCCAGGCATGCCATCAGGTCCGCCGGCCATGCCGCCCGGTCCACCGGTCATACCGCCAGGGCCTCCGGCCATGCCGCCAGGGCCGCCGCCGGGCATCCCGCCGTGTCCGCTGCTGGCTTTCGTGTACCTGCCTTCTATGAATGCGGCTGCCCTGTCCTCGGCTGTCATGGCTGCCACCTGATCGTCGCTCAGCGCATTGCCATCCGCATCGAACCACGTCCAGTCCTCTGCATAACAAAGGCTGTCCACGTACCACTGCAGGTTCTCGGTGAACTCTGCCAGGTAAAGGTCCAGGTAGGTGCCGCT
>JAFSZW010000493.1 GCA_017458865.1 Clostridia bacterium | reverse complement strand
TTCGCCGTAGCCGGTAATACTTAACACCCCGGAGCTGTCCAGCGTCCAGTATGCATTGTCGCCGCACTGTCCATCTGCCATGGCAGAAAAACAAACCAGAAGTAAGAGCACAAAAGGCAGCAGTTTCATTATATCCCTCCACACGAACCCGTCCAAAATCATGGGATCACCGTGACTCAACTGTCAAAACACGTTTCAATCTGTAATCACCAGTGGATCCAGGCATTTGTGATATGAGAATTAGGTTCAACCCATATTGAAAGGCACTGTCAATAAAAAAGGCCGCTTCCACTACAGAAGCAGCCCGCACCCGAACAGCCGCAGCACCGGTTAAGCATGCGGTATCTTCTTCCCTATTGTTTTCAGCTTGCCAGAAATCGACAGTCCTTCCACAATCGGACGGATCTTGCCGCAATATGCGCATTTACCCTGCCTCCTGTGACCATCACTTCGCACTGTGTACTTGCAATCTCCCCTGGACAGGCGGATGCCAAAGTAATAGTTCAAGCAGTCACGGCAGCTGGTTCCGATGGCGGGATAGTCCGCCGGCCTTCTTCGTTGTTCTGCGTCATCCATAACAGGTCGGTGTCTCTTGATTTCCACAGCGGTATCTCCTTAAGGCATTTATAAGCATCTTACCCGCACAGAGTTTGTCTATTCCTTCTTATACTCGTAATGCGAGTAAGCATAATAGTGGCTCTTGTAATAGCTCTTCTCAGAGAGGGACTTGATCCTGACCTTGTTGATGATGCATCCAATCACCGGGCATCCTGACTGCTGAATCTGCCGGACAGAATCCACAAGCTCTCCCTTGTGCCTGGAACCGTACTCAATAACCATGATGGCGCCGTCGCATGCCTTGCTCAGTATGGCTGAGTCAATAACCATGCCGACCGGAGGTGCATCCACGATGACCAGGTCGAACTTGGTTCCCAGCAGGTTCATCATATTCTGATAGTCCTCTGAATCGAGCAGTGTCAGCGGATTGGCCACATCACGACCCGCAGGAATGATGTACGCGCCGGGGATATTGGTTTCATAAACCACATCTTCCAGATCATTATATCCGGCAAGGTAATGGACAAGACCGCATGCCTCGCCTTCGATCCTGATGCCGAAGCGCTTGATCATCATGGATTTCCGCAGATCTCCGTCAATCAGGCAGACTGTACGCCCGCGCTTTGCCATGTTCGCCATAATCTGGAATGCCATGGAGGACTTGCCCTCATTCTCCGTGCATGAGGTCAGGATGAACTTTTTCATATTCCTGCCAATGAACGCAATATTCGAGCAGATCGAATTCAGTGCCTCAGTACCGGAATAATCCATGTCCTCCAGCCGTGATATTTCTGCGTGTCTCATTTTTTCTTTCTCTTCCTGTCACGTTTCTCGTCCACATTCCGGTGTCCGGAATGGAATGTATCCTGCTCCGTTACGATGCCGAGCGTCGGCACATGCAGAAGTTCCTCAATATCCTCTGCTGTCCTGACCCGATCATCCATTACAAACTGCACAGTAAGGGTGCCTGCTGCAATCAACACACCGATCAGAAAGCCCATGATCAGATTCCTCGCAAAGCTTGGTGAAGACGGTGTCTGTGGCAAGCGCGGTTCCTCAAAAATATTGGGCTGTTCCTGGTCCATCTTGACAGCAATGAATTCACAGGCAACACGCGCATAGGCACCAGCCATTGTCTTCGCTTCCTCAGGATCTGGACTGGTCACGGTTATTGTCAGGATACGCGTATCAGTAGGATTCGTGATAGAAATCATCCTGTTCAGCGCATTGTATGAATACGGCAGCCCCAATTCAGAAATAACCCGGTCATTCACATGCCAGTTGTTAAAGACTTCCTTATAGTCTTTCGCAAGGTAGTTGCCGATCTGCAGGTCAGAAAGTTTAATTGCTGAGTCCTTGGAACTTACGACATACAGCCTCGCCGTTGATTGGTATAGCGGCGTTATAAGAAAAAACGTGTATGCCGCAGCGATCAGCGTGCAGATCATCGCGGCAATGGCAATCCAGTACCACTTGTCAATCAGGTGCATAAGGAGCTTAACGACGTCTATTTCTTCCTCCACACTGGGACTGATGACCGCATTGTTCGCAGGCACCAGTTCCACGTCTCTTGCTCGGCTTCTTTCTGCAGGCATTAAATTCAATTCCTCTCATTGCTTTACTCTATTACAACTAAAGTCTTCTCCCGGCAGTTTCAGGATGTTACTATTAAGTACGCTTCGCTGCCAGATCTGCCTAGATCTGTAATATTAGTTTATAGTAATAAGTCAGGGAAAGTCAACGATGTCTCTGTGTTTTTTACACACATGAATGGAGTATTTAAAAATTGTCAGAGCAATATCTTGTGTATTGAAAATACTCACATACTATATATAGCATAT
>JAFSZW010000492.1 GCA_017458865.1 Clostridia bacterium | reverse complement strand
TGATAAAGCACGGGAGAAAACGTGGGGATTCTGATTATGTTATTATCGCGGATGCGATGGAAATGTTCGGCGTTACCAGGGAGTATGGGCTTGAGCTTATGAAAACAGAGTCAGCATAGACAGAGCAATAATCATTCTTTGCGTATATTTCTGCCTGTGAGATGCGCTGTTCAGGCAGCTGACAACATGAGGAGGAACAGGTAGATATGTTTAAGTCGATACAAGATCATAACACGAAGATGATGGTTATTGCAGTGATAAAGCACGGGAGAAAACGTGGGGATTCTGATGATGTTATTATCGCGGATGCGATGGAAATGTTCGGCGTTACCAGAGAGTATGTGCTTGACCTTATGAAAACAGAGGCGGCATAGACAGAGCAATAATCATTCTTTGCGTATATTTCTGCCTGTGAGCTGCTCTGTTCAGGAGCTGACAACATAAGGAGGAACAGGTAGATATGTTCGAGTCGATACAAAATAAATACAAGATGATGAAGGTTATTGGAGCGATAAAGGCATTGAGATATGATGGGTATTCGGATGATGCTATTATCGCGGCTGTAATGAAAACGTTCGACGTTACCAGGGAGTATGTGCTTGACGCTATGAAAATAGAGCCGGAGTATGATATTCACGGAGCATTACTGAAAAGGGAGTCTGTTATATCCGGATGATTGAATGAGTGCCATCAGGATTCAGCTTCTGACAGTGGATCATTTTATGAATTTCCCTGATAAAAAAATCAGTTACCGCCCGGCACTGGCCGGGCTGTAACTGTATCAAAAAGAAGGAGTTATTTTGCGGTCGCCTGTTCGCCGGCGATCCGGCCAAAGGTGAAGATGTCTGCGATGGCATTGCCGCCGAGACGGTTTCCGGCATGGATGCCGCCGGTAACCTCGCCGGCTGCCCAGAGTCCTTCGATCGGTGTGCCGTCTGCACGGAGGACACGGGTATTCGTATCAATGCACAGTCCGCCCATTGTGTGATGCAGGGAGGCTTTGCGCGGGCTGATGCAGATGCCCATATTCGGATCTGCTTCAACTGCGGCCAGATCAATGGCACCGGCAAGAACTTCTTTTCCGAAATCTTCGTCTTTCTGATTCAGAACGAAGGAATTGTAACGCTCAATGGTCTCGCGGAGTTTCTCTTCCGTGAATGCGGGCTTGCAGCCTGCCGCGCTGGTTGCGGTTGCTTCGGCCAGCTCTTTTAAGGTGGATCCGTACCAGATATGTCCGCCTTCAACCATCCCCGCAACACGGGGGTTATAATCCGTACCGGTCAGCATCTGCTCAGGCTTGGAGATATCTCCGCGTCCTGCGTAGATGATATAGAAGATGCCGTTGTCCAGTGCGAGGGAGGCTTTGGCCAGAACATCGCGCTCGGCATATTCATTGACAAAACGGTCGCCGTTTCCGTCAATCCAGATCTGCTCTGCCGCATCTGCCCAGATGCCGTCGGTCATGGTTCCCTTTACCGGGGAGGAGGAGGGCATCATCTGGGCAACGCCCATGCCGAATGTATCAGCGCCAAGTGCGGTGGCCATCAGGATGCCGTCGCCCTCGTTGGTTCCCAGGTTGGTGCTGAGAGTATGGTCGCTCAGATCATCGCCCCAGTATTTGTCATATTCCTTGACCATTGCGGGATTTGCGCAGTAGCCGCCGGTGGCGAGAATGACGCCGTTTGCCGCATGGATGGTAATCTTTGTGCCGGTAACCGTTTCTGCCTTTGCACCGACCACACGGCCTGCCTCATTGGTCAGAAGCTCGGTGCCGCGGGTTTCCGTATAGATTTTAACGCCTTTTTCCTCAGCAACCTTGACGAGCTGGGGAATACGTTCGGCACCGCTCATAAAGCTGTGCGTTCTGGGCCACATGGCGCCAAGGACAGTGCCGAGTCCCGGATATCCGCCGTAATTGGCATCCTTGCCATAGGAGGCCTGAAGGCCGATGGTGTCCATCCATTCAAAGGAACCGAGGGCGTTTTCAGCCAGCGTACGGGCAAGCTCGATCTTCGGGGCAACATAGCTGCCATCCAGCAGCTGACGCAGACCACCGGTATAGCAGTGCCACATGTGAAGGGCAATGGAATCAAAACCCGGCATGTCGACGCCGACGGTCTTTCCTTCATTGGCGGCATAGAAAGCTTCAATATCCTTCTTGAGCTGCTCAAGAACGGCTTTCCACTCCGGAAACTCATCAAATTTGAGAGCCGGATCATCCGGGGAGATGGCCAGATAGCCGTCCATCGTATCCTTCTGGCTGCGGGTCAGAAGCATGGCGCTCTGGGCATCAGGATCCACGGCGTTGTAAGCAGCACCGGCAACCATGGTATTTCCGCCCATAACGCTGCTCTTTTCGATCAGGATAACGTTTGCGCCGTTCTCGGCTGCCGTGATGGCAGCTGCAAGGCCGGCACCGCCGCCGCCCATAACCAGAACATCGGTAGACCATTCCTCGTCCGGTCCGGCCGGCTCACGGTATGCCTCAGCGGTCATGGCCGGTACATCCAGTCCGGATGCCTTGATGGCATTCTTGACAGCGCCGATGATGGCATAGCTGGCAAAGGTGGCACCGGTAACGGTGTCAACATCGACCGTCTGATGTTCGATAATCTGTGCGGGAATCCGATCCCTGGCCACATAGGTGATGTTCTCCGTCTCCGGATACTTTTCGTACTCAATGCCCGTGATCTTTCCGTCATCAATGGTGACATTGACGATCACCTCGCCCTGCATGCCGCGGGCACTGCCGGTAAACACGGCAGGCTCCGCCAGAGCGGAAAGACTCAGGAGCATCAGCATGGACAGTGTCAGGAAAATACACAACGCTTTTTTCATGTCAAAAACCTCACTTTCTGTTTTTATCGGCACTGCAGACACGATATCATTACAGTTGACTTTACAGTCAAGCGTTTTTTTGAAAAAAATATGACCGGGATGTGCCCGGTGCGGCGTCGATTTGACAGCGGAGAGCACCGGAAAAGTGACGGCAGTCAAATGAGGCCCCTGCAAATGACAGCTGTGAGGGGTGAAAAAGCGTTGCTAAGCGCAGCGACTGCTGCCCAAAGCCGTTTCCCGTATAATGCCGATCCGGCAAAGGATAACGGTGAGGCCGGCAAAGAAAAGCTCTGCGCAGCATCCCTTAAATAATGCTGGAAATGCTTGACAAAAACCCAAAAAACGGGTTATAACCTTCCAGATAGCTCTAGAGTTTGAGCAGATTTCCGGAGGCGCAAATGAAATTTTCAATTGGAGAACTGGAAAAACTGACCGGAATGAACAGAACTGCACTGCGGTATTATGACGCGGAGGGGCTTATTGATCCGGAACGTCAGGAAAACGGATACCGGCTGTACTCGGATGAAGATGTTATGAGTCTGATTCAGCTGAAACAAATGAGTGCCTTTGGCATTGAGCTCAGCGAAATGCCTGGTTCTGCACGGAACGTCGGCATAAAGGATGTTTGTCTTTCGCTGGTCCGCAAAGAGCAGATCATTGAGCAGGAGATTGAAGAGCTGTATCAGAAGCTGGCCAGGCTCCGGCTGCATGCAGAGGCGTACAAGACGTGTGCTGAGGGAAATTCGGAGGTTACGGAGAGCCGTACGGTAGGTGCGTACCGCCTGTATCTCAGGGAAAATGACCCGGATTCCGCGAAAACAGCCAGGATTTTCAGAAAGTGGATGAGCGATGTTCCCGACACCTATTCGGTTGTTCGGATTCCGAGATCGGTCTTTTCCCTGCCGGAGGAGGCTTTCTGTCCGGTGGATGTCGGCATTGGCCTTCTCAGCGGCGCTTTTCACAGACTGCAGGAAACCTTTGAACCGCCCATTGAGTATACGCCGCCATGTAAATGCATCCAGGGGATGATCAGGACACGCCGGATCGATCAGATCAGGCGGGGCGACCTGAATCCATTTGAGAAATACATGGAGGAACATGGACAAATCCCGATTGGCGATTTTTACGGATGGGTTGTCTATACGCCGGCAGATCATGTCAATGACTGCTTTCATATCTCCCTCAGGATCGGAATCGGATAAAGGATGACTTGATTCAGGAGCAGCCCAATACGCACCGACAGATTGTCAAAGCCGGGGCAGGACAAAGCCGCTCAGCCAAAGATCAGCGGAAAGGCGTGCAGAGGAGTGGGCCTGCCGCAGGCGGTCGTTTGTCAAGTATGAGTACCAAAAATGTCACGGTGCCGAAGGATCAGGCTGCGGCTCATTAACGGGGATGTTCTTTCCGTCAAGGACTGTTCCCCGGGACTGGAAAGTGAGGTTAGGGATATACACTGTGTGACGGTTCATTGGGCAGCGGCCCAGCTGATCAATAAACTATCTTTGAGACCTGAAAAGGAGCAGCAATGTCGCACAGCGACAGTCAGGCAAATCCAGGCTGCGCAATGCTGCTCCGGCAACTGACGACTGTGAGGAGGAGAAACGGCACATGAATGTTGGAAAAATCAATCGGAGGATTGTCCTCTCGGTTTTGTGGGTACTTCTGCTGGTTCTGGCCGCTGGTGCGATCGCGGAGAAAACGACGGATGAGCACCGGCTTTCGCTGGATTACGGGGATTCGCAGAACTGGGTCTGTATGGGGGAGGAAAATGATCCGGCACCCGCGGATGTCTTTTTCATCGCTCCG
>JAFSZW010000042.1 GCA_017458865.1 Clostridia bacterium | reverse complement strand
CTTTTCCTGATAGTGGTTTTGGATGTATCCGACCATCCGCCGGATGACTGCCCAGTCAGGATCAGCAGCGTGCTCTGTCTCGCCTGCATTTTTCCGTAAGATTTCGCTGAGCAAACCGGCACAGGCGGAAACAACATCAATGGCTTCCTTTGGCTCTGCATGATCGCAGAGGAAGCGAAGGTGCTCAATGGCTGGCCGGTCAGAATCACACGCTGCGGACAGCAGCCAGAAGTCGGGACTGGAATCCTGAGTGAGCCGTTCAAGCGCAGAGGCCACCGCCGGCGTCAGGCCGAGGAGCTCCGGATGGAACACGGCGAAACAATAGTTGCATTCCTGCATGTCCGCAGAATAGCCGTAGTGCAGGCGGCCGCTGTTGACAAAGATCGCATCTCCCTGTTTCATATGGATTGTATGTCCATTGACCTGGTAGTCCATCTCCGCGTCAAGCGCTATCAGGCCCTCGAAATCCCTGTGCCAGTGGCGCCCTGCGGCGTAATCTGCAAAGATGGACAGACAGGAATATGATGTATAGATGGGAAAGTCCGGCGCGTTGTATTTGAAAACCTCAGAACCATCCTCGCGAATATTGAGCGTTTCCATCCAGATCATCTCTCCCCTTCGTGAAAATACGATTGTTATACTATTATAGCGGTTAGTGCAAGCCATATCAAGTGTTCGGCTGGTAATATATGGGCACAGCACGGCAGATTGCCGTACTAGAATCAGATTTTGCCAAACGAAAGGAAGGAGAATGCATATGGCAAATCCAGAAATGATCCGCACGGAGCGGGAAGAGAATGAGTGGTCTCAGGCTGTGCAGCAGAACCAGGTGCTGGAAGGATACCAGAAAAAGAAGGCGGAGCGCCTTGAAAAGAGACGCAGGATGGAAGAGCGCAATGAAGCGCTTCGGAATATGCTGAACAGGAAATGAGCATGGATTGGCCAAAGCATGAGGTGAGCGCGTGAGCAAAGAAATGCCGGAACAGTCATCGTTTTATGGAAGACTGTTTGCACTGGTTCTGCCTATGGCGGCACAAAATCTGCTGAATGCGCTGGTCAGTGCATCGGATGCTCTGATGCTTGGTCTGCTGGACCAGAGCAGCCTGGCTGCGGTGTCGCTGGCGGCACAGATCCAGTTTGTCTTCTCTCTGGTCATGGATGCGGCGATCATCGGGACGACGATTCTGGCGGCGCAGTACTGGGGAAGGAAAGACACGCGTGCGGTGGAGAAAATTCAGGCAAACACACTTCGCATTTCCTGCCTGGTCGGCGCGGGTTTCTGCCTGGCGGCGCTGAGTGTGCCGGGACTGCTGATGCGCATTTTCACACCGGACAGAGCGCTGATAGAACTTGGATCTGCTTATCTGCGGATCGTCAGTATATCGTATCTGTGCAGCGGATTTTCCCAGATTGTTCTGTGTGTGATGAAAAATACCGGTCGCACACTGCGCAGCACGGTATATGGGGCTGTTTCCGTGACGCTGAACGTTGTGCTCAATGCGCTGCTGATCTTTGGCCTGTACGGCTTTCCGCAGATGGGCATTCGCGGTGCAGCGATTGCAACCAGTATCTCCCGGCTTGTGGAAGTGCTGCTGGTGCTGTATGAGAACAGACGGTTTCAGGCCGTCCGACTCCGCAAATCAGATCTGTTGCATGGGGACCGGGAACTGTTTGGCCAGTTCAGGCACCATACAGCGCCGGTGCTGGCAAACGAGATGAGCTGGGGACTTGGCGTCACGATGCTCTCAGTCATCATGGGACATATGGGCAGTGATGCTGTTGCGGCAAATGCGATTGGCCAGATTGTCAAAAACATCGTGGCATGTTTCTGCAATGGACTGGGCGCCGGTGCGGGGATCATGATCGGGAATCTGCTCGGTGCCGGGAAACTTGCGCAGGCAAAGGAGGAGGGCGGAAGACTGGTCCGTGTATCTGCGGTATCCGGGATTATCTCAGGCGTCGTTCTGTTTGTTTGCAGTCCGCTGGTGATGCGGTTTGCCGGGCATCTGACCGTGCAGGCGCAGGGGTATCTGCGGTTCATGCTGTACGTATGCTGCTATTACATGGCAGGCAAATCGGTGAACGGAACGGTCATTGCCGGTATCTTCTGTGCCGGAGGCGACACGAGGTTCGGATTCCTGTGCGACACCATCAACATGTGGTGCGTGATCATTCCGCTGGGAATGCTGGCGGCGTTTGCTTTCCATTGGTCTGTGCCTGTGGTATACTTTTTGCTGAACCTGGATGAGTTTACCAAGATGCCGGCTGAATGGATCCACTACCACAGATACAAATGGGTCAGAAACCTGACCAGCGAAAGGAGCACGGAAGGATGAACAATATCGAGCGTCGGGATGCGCAGATGGCGTATATCTCAGATAAACAGGTCATGGAGGAACAGATTAAAAGCAGGAAGCTGCTGCAGAAACTGAACTTCATGGACCGGGGCGACTTTGCGGGCATTGCGGAGGTTGTGAAGGAGCTCCTTGGATCATCCGATGGAGCAATGATCAATCCGCCGTTCTACTGCGATTATGGCAGCCATATTCATGTGGGCAGGAACTTCTTTGCCAACTACAACTGCACCATTATTGATGTGGCAAAAGTGATTATCGGCGACAACTGTCAGATGGCGCCGAACGTGGCAATCTACACAGCCGGACATCCTGTCTATCCGGATACGCGCAACACGGCGTATGAGTATGGCAAGGAAGTGCGTATCGGGAACAATGTGTGGATTGGCGGGAATACGGTTATCTGTCCCGGTGTGACGATTGGTGACTGCTGCGTAATCGGGGCAGGCAGCGTTGTGACAAAGGATATCCCGGCATGGACCGTCGCAGTGGGGAATCCCTGCCGGGTGATCCGGAAGATCACGGAGGCAGACAGACGTCTGCTGTTCCGAATAGAGGAAATAGATGATGAAGCGTGGCAGCATATCTGCACGATGAATGGATTGGAGACAACGGTATGATGAACATGCATGAGCGGATCATGGCCGGAAAACTGTTTACGGATATGTGTGAGGGGATGCCGAAGGAGCGGGATGAGTCAAAGAAAAGGATGATCGCCTTTAATCTGACGACGCCCGACAACCTGGATGAGCGCATGCGTATCCAGCGGGATATGCTGCATGAGAGCAGCGGTGAGGTCTGGATTGAACCGCCTTTCTATTTCTGCTATGGCAGACACATTATCCTGGGCGAAGGGACCTATGTGAACTTCAACTGTAACTTCGTGGACGATGGGATGATTACCGTCGGCAAAAACGTGCTGTTCGGGCCCTGCGTAACGATTGCAACTGTCGGGCACCCGATTCGCCCGGACATGAGGGAGTACATGTACACTGATCCGGTGACTATTGGAGACAATGTCTGGATTGGTGAGAATGTGACAATCTGCCCGGGTGTCACGATCGGGGAAAACAGTGTCATTGGTGCCGGCAGTGTCGTGGTCAAGGATATTCCAGCCAACGTGATCGCAGTGGGCAATCCCTGCCGTGTTCTGCGTGAGATCGGCGAAAAGGATCAGGAATACTACTACCGGGACCGGAAGATAGATCCTGAGGACCTGAAAGAAGAAGCGCGGCTGCGGGAAAATCCCTGATTAACACTGCCTTGGTCTGAATGCGCTTCCGGCCCGGGCAGAGCCTTGAATGGCTGTCTGGGAACGTGAGTACCGCGTGAGAAACCAAGCGCGAATAACAGAAGAGCCTGGTGCGTAGCACCAGGCTCGATTTATGTTTGCAATTACCTCGAAATGCACTTGATGGCGATGTCGGGATAGTTCGTAATGACAATGTCGGTTCCCTCAGCCAGGACTGCTTTGATATCCGCTTCCTCGTTGACAGTCCAGACGTTGACGGCAATGCCGGCCTTATGGGCCAGTGCGCACTCGCCCCGGGTGACCAGAACCTCAGAATAGTGCGGATGGATGGCATCCACGCCAAGCGCAACGGCATATGCCCAGGGGTTAACCAGGTTTGCTTCGTAGAGCAGGCCGCAGGGAAGGCCTGGGTTGATTTCCTTGACCCGCAGCAGGCTGTGGTGGTTGAAAGAGGAGAAGAGGACACGGTCGAGCATGCCTTCCTTTGCAGCCAGGTCAATGGCCTTCTGTTCGAGACTGGGGTAATCAATGATGCTGTTCTTCATCTCAATGTTGATCGACAGGCCGGTCGGACGGAGCAGCTCAAAGACCTCCTTGAGCGTTGGCATGCTTGTCCAGAGATACTCAGGATGGGTCTTGTTGAAGTTGAACTGCTTGAGTTCATTTACGGTCATCTCGCAGATGAGACCGGTTCCATTTGAGACGCGGTCGATGCGCTCATCATG
>JAFSZW010000491.1 GCA_017458865.1 Clostridia bacterium | reverse complement strand
GGACGGCCATGCCGCCCTCCATGAGGGAAACCATGACATGACCAAATCCATCATTCATGTCCTCATCCAGCATCGTGCCGCTGATGGTTGCCGGCAGGATGGCACCGGCACTTACGCCGCTGCGCTGTTCACCCATCTGAAGCTGAATCGGCTCCGTTTCGGCACTGCGCTCATCGCTCATTTCGACAGTGCCCGCACCGGACATGGTAAAGACCATTCCATCCGGCAGGACAAAGCGGACCCTGTACTCACCTGTGCGCACCCTGTCGATGGCGTACGCGCCGAATTCATTGCTTTCCGTCGACTTGACCATCTGACCGGACACATTGTCCACCAGTTCGACACGGACACCCGCAAGCGGCTCATCCTCTGCCGTCTGGACACCGTCATAGACCTTGTCCAGCCAGGTATTGCCGCTGATGCCGCCAATCCCGACAATGCCAATGTCCAGATCGGTCAGGTTCATGCCTGCCTCCATGGAAATGGAACCGGAAACAGCATCATAATCATCCGTCTCCGGGATGATGCTTACCCGTTTGAGTCCGTTCGCGTTCTTAGTAAAGGCACATGATTCAGGCAGTACCGCACGGATCGTTACAGTCCCCGGCATGACGCCGTCGAACCTGTACCGGCCGTCCGCATCAGTCGCAACAGTTATTTCAAGGCCTGCATCTGAACCGGCGATCACGTTCATGGTAACCGGGATATTGGCCATGGGCTGGCTGTCCGTCTGGCGTCTGCCGTCGCTGTCAGCATCATACCATGCATAGCCGGTCAGACTTCCAGGTTTCAGCGCGCCGATCTTTATATTGTCCCTGACCTCGCCCATATCCAGGTAATCAAGCGATACAGAACAGACATTGCTGTTCAGGCGCGGCGTCATGGACTCAGGACCGTTTACCGTAAAGACATATCCCGACTCAAGCGCAATCTGGAGGGAGTATGTGCCCGGCATCAGTTTCGAAAACTCAAATTTGCCATCACGATCCGTTCTGGCATTTGCGCACTCCGTGCCAGTCTCATCATACAGCGTTACCTGCACATATCTGAGACCGCTTTCCCCGTCCATGCTGCCGTTATAGTTCGTATCCTCCCAGACCGTTCCGCGGATCAAACTCTGCTGCAGGAATCCGTAGCACATGCCTGCCGCCTCGGTATTGCCCATGACGGTAAACTGGGCTGAGTAATACCAGTTGCCCGTATGGCTCTCCACCGGCAGCGTATTGCCTGGCGTATTTCCCGCATACACATAGTACTCGCCCGCATCAATGCGGAGCTTGTACTGTCCGGGATACACATTGTAGAACGCAAAGTTTCCATCCGCGTCAGACCGTACAGTAGCCACAACGACCCTGCCGGATTCGCTGGTCAGTGCGACCTCGACATCCTGCATGCCGGACTCATCCTGTCCCCAGTTGCTGTCGGCATTCCGGTCAATAAAGACCTGACCTGTGATATAGGAGAGTCTGACAATGCCGGCATTGGCGCCGGTTACGGAACGTCCGCCCTCGAGCGTGATCAGGCGCGTAGAACTGACATTTGAATCGCTGCGCTCAGCTGCGTTCCGGACAGCCGTCCGTTCATTGCCTGAGAAGCATTCGCCTACATTTGCGGTGAAACGCACTTTATACCGTCCGGTAGGAAGACCCGTAAAGATATACGTGCCATCCGCCTCGGTGACCGTTTCAGCAATCTGGATATCCTGCGCGTTAAGCAGGACGACGGGAATGCCTGCTGCCGGCGCTTCACCTGTACCCATGGCCGCATCTGCGTTGTCATCATAGAAGACCTGACCGCCAATATTCCCGGTCTGCACAGCACCGATATACAGGTTCAGCGCTGTTCCCATGGGAATGGCAAATACCGAGCTGCGGCCCTCTGACTCAGTTGTCTGCGGCACGAAACTGTATGCCTGGCTTCCGTCCGGATATCCTTCCACCGTCGCCCGCCAGATGCCCGGCATCCTGTATGCCAGTCTGTATTCACCCGGGCTGACTCTACTGAATGTCACAAGGCCTGTCTGATCCGTAAAGGCAGTCAGCACCTCGGCATCCTCGCCGGATTCAACCCGGACCAGTGAAATGACGACACCCTCGATACCTTCCTCATTGGCCTGGCGGATGCCGTCCATCCGCTGGTCTCTGAAGACCATGACAGACAGCTCGGACGGCATCGTAACGCCGGCATTCTTTTCCGCGGTCTCACCGCATACAAGGCTGAACGGTTTCGTACTGCCCGTTCCGGAGACTGATCCGAACACGTCTGAATCCACGCCATAGCGCGTGAACACCCAGTTGTCCCCGAGCGTGTAGCTGAGTGTGTAGTCTCCCGGATAAATCCCGTCAAAGGCGTAACGGCCCTCAGCATCCGTCTCTGCTGTGTCCACTGTCTCAGCATGTCCATCCGGCAGCAGCCTTGCCAGTTCAACGCGAATGCTGCTCACGCCCTGCGCGGTCTCCGCGATCTGTCCATCACCGTTATCGTCTACCCGTACACAGCCGGACAGATGGGCAGCGCGAATAAGCTGAATCTCGTCCGTCTGCTTCAGTTCTCCCTCACCAAGCGTTACATCCGCTGACAGGTATCCGTCCACAGCATCCTGGCTAAGGCTTCCATCCGGCAGGTTAACCCGGATTTCGTAATCTCCCGGCAGGAGATTGCTGGCCGCATAAGCGCCATACGCGTCTGTGACGACAATCACCGGCTCATCCTGCCCGATTTTCCACAGTTCAACCAGGCACCCTTCAACAGGTGCTGTCTCCTCGGGGGAAACCTGTTCGGTAAGCGTACCTGTAATCGTTGCCGGCGTTACGCAGCCGGCCATGATCCATTCGTCTGTATGTTCCGAATCCACGGTAATCAGGTCACTGACACCTGTTGTGCTGACCCTGGAGGTCAGGAATGGCGTGTACAGTTCGCCGCGTGTATAGATATACTCGCTTTCAAACTCCAGCACATAGGTCCCTGCGGACAGGGATGTAAAGGCAAACCGTCCCTCCTCATCTGTCTGTACGGTGTCAATGGCATTGCTGCTGGTATCGCACAGGGTGACCGCAATACCGCCAAGACGTGCGCTGTCCGGCATGATAATGCCGTCTATTCCTTCATCATAGAAGACACAACCGGAGATCCGGCCATCCCGTCCCATTGCTGCCGGGACAGTCATACCTGCCGGCTCAGCCGTAACGGATGCATATGCACTGGATGAGATCCGGCAGGTTTCCTCCGGCAGGTCAATACCCGTGCTGTATTTTACCGTTCCGGTAACGCTTGCCTCGACTTCTGTCTCTGTCGGTTCATTTCCATAGCCGCAGACCTGCAGGCTGATATCCCCGGGGACAAAACCCGCGTCGCAGTGTTCAAGCCCTGTACTCATATCCAGATAGGTCACCCGCACTGCGGTAACAAGTTCTGTTTCCGGAAGGATGACCGTCTTAGGCATATCGCTGCCTGTCACCATCTGGCTGCTGCCGGACTGCCAGCCGGCGTTCTCAACCATGTATTCGATCCGCATGCCGGCATCACCAATGCCCTCCTGAATGCCATTCAGAGAAATTGAGCGAATGGTGGCTGCCCCACCGTCTTTGGGCAGCAGGCGCAGCGTGATCTGGGGCACCTCCAGCGCCATTGTCTCAGGATATGGCGCAGGATCCACTGTGACCAGCGTCATGCCAAGCTCCTGGCTTGATGTAAACCCATTGATCAGAGCCTCTCCCCAGTCAGCTTCCGGAATGCGCTGCGTCGTATAGGCAACCTCGCTCACCTGACCGCCCATGGTCAGATACGGCTCTACGCGGAATGACTTGACGGACTCTGTGAGCATGTACCCCGGCGCAGCCTCTGTCTGCGTCAGTGTATAATCGCCAACCGGAATCGCCATGTCGTTCCGGTAATCCTCGTTCAGTTCAAATGTCGAAATTGTTTCCCCTGCGGCATCTGAAAGTGTAAACTTCGCACCCGATACAAGCGTGCCGTCATCATGGTCGCGAAGCGTCAGGTGATAGAATCCGCGGTCACTGGATACGCTGCATGTCAGGTCATATGTTTGCCCCGGATAGGCCAGAATCTCGTGCGTTTCCGTATCCAGCGCAAATCCGATATTGGCCTCAAGCTCTTTCAGCCGGTAGACCGTTCCGGCATCCTCTGCAGGCAGTTGTACGCTTGACGGCAGCCCGGATTCCGCCGAAACATTTGAGTACACAACCATCTGACTGTCGGCATCCGGATACGGGACCTCTGCCCCGTCTTCCACAAGGTAGACACCATACCCACCGCTGAGTGGCACCAGGTAATTCTTGAGGGAGTCATCAAAGGTAAGGCCGTACTTGGTCACGGTCACCGTTGCATACTCCTCAAGGGGCACCTGCACTGCAGCGATTTCGCCGCCCGTGATCTGCACCTCGCGCGGTTTCATCAGGGAATATCCCGTCGGTGCCTGAGTTTCCGACAGCGTATAGGTTCCCGCTGCAAATCCATCCGCAGCAAATACGCCATCTTTCAGTTGAAGGAGCGTGCTCCCCTGCTCATTTTCAAGGACAAACTGTACCTGAGTCAGAAGCTGCGGCGCCAGCGTCTCCTGGTTCTGAAGGCAAACCTCAATGCCGCCCTCCGCCGCATACAGTGTCAGCTGAACCTCCAGGTCCTGATTGTTCTCAATCGTAAAGGTTGCCGGTTCGCCGGCACGCTCAGACGCATCAATCTCATCTGCTGCAAGGGATGCCTCATAGCTTCCTGCCTGCAGCGTCATGCGGACTGTTCCGTTCGCATCTGTGTCCCGGTACTCCATACCATCATCCACAAAGCCGGTCACCGCGGTCAGCTGAACGCCCATCTCCTCGACAGGCACTTTGGTCAGAGCACCATTTTCAACCTGCTGCCTTACCACTGTGATCGTGACGGTTCCGCGCCTCGGATGCACAACTTCCACCTGTTCCAGTTTTCCGGCAGAAATCTGCACCTGCATGATGGGGCATTCGTCACAGTTGACGGGCAGCTCAATGTTTTCAATCTCCGCCGTTCCCTCGGCAAGCATCGGTGAAATTGCCAGACCGCCCTCATCCGTGCTGAGTGTGTGGACGTTCCCATCCGCATCCTTAATACGGTAAACGCCTGCAGCAGCCGGTTCTCCCTTTGAATCCGACACGCGCAGGAGCGCACGTCCGCCCGTCACCGGGAAAACCACTGTCCCATCATCTGAGGGGAGTGAAAAGCGTTCTGATGTCCGGCGTACACCGATCGTTTCCGCCAGATCCGCATCCAGTTCCAGCCAGTACTCACCAGAGAAAGTTTCAACGAACAGATTCCCGTCCTCTATCTCAACCGGGATCTGTTCCTTCCCATCGTTCATGAGCGTTGCTGTCCCGCTGACTGTCACCGCTTCAAGCGCGATATCCCCGCTCTCATTGATCGTCTGCACGGTCACTGCGTACTGCTGGCTTTCCGGCACGGATATCTCCGCCTCAAGCCTGCTGACGCTGCCCGGCAGCACCTCAATCAGCGCAATGTCGTCTCTCTGCTCAGTCATCTGTTCGCAGTAGAGCTCCGCAATGCGGTTCTTGCTGCCCGGATCCAGCTGTACGCTGTAAATGCCGGATGGAAGTGCAGGCGAAACAACATGTCCGACTGCACCGATTCCGGTTTCAAAAAGGGTTTCCTTTCCTTCGCTGTCCGAGATGCGCACCATTCCCTCGGCATCATGTCCGCCAAACGCCGCTTCAACGATAATCCTGCCCTCATCCAGCACTGCCTCAACAGGCACAGTTGTCACGCCGCCGCTTTCAATAACCAGCGATGCGTGATCAAACGGCAGATGAATCGCATCATCATCTGTCGAGAAGGTAACCGGATACGTTCCCTCAAGCAGCGAGATTTCGGCAAAACCCTCGTCATCCGTCGTAAGGACCCGCTCTGTTTCCGCATCAATCCGCATGATGATGCCGGCCAGCGGCGAGGTCACGATTTCTCCCATATCATCCAGCACCGCAAGCGCAGCATTCAGCTGCACATACCCCATTGCCGGATGCTCAAAGCGAACCGTAACACAGTTGCCTGGCTCGCAGTCAACCGTTACCGGTATGCTGCTCTCAATTCCATTGACCGTGCCTGATTTGGCCGGATAAACGCCGTCCGGCAGGGACGCCTCTGTCACCTGCCCGCGAATCGCGGTATTCGACGTAAACTTTGCCCAGCCGTTATCATCCGTTTCGATCTCAGATACGTTTCCATCCTCATCTGTCAGCTGCAGAAACAGCCCGTTCACCGGATACTGCAGGGAATCCATTACCTGAACCGCAACCATTGCGGGCATGTAATTCTCCACTTTCAGCTCATCTGAATCGACTTTGATCAGTGCCTCAGCGTCAAACAGGTATCCGTTTTGCGAGCTCTCCTGCATCAGATAATAATCCATCCCAAACGGGAGCGTAAAGGATGCTCCATCAGCGCCGGTACGGATTTTCATCTGCTCCGTCGGAAACAGCGGATTTGCCCACGGGCGTACCTCGCCGCCTGCGGAAATCACGTAAACACCGAACTCAGCACCCTTCAGATTCTCAATCTGCTGTGCCTCTCCCGTTTCCGGATCATATCCAATGCCATTTACCGCAAGGTGAATGATTCCAGTCCCTGCATCGCTGCCGCTTGCCGGCACATAGATATAATCACCATACTGTTTCTGCTCGGCCAGGCCGATGCAGAGCATCAGGATAAGCATGAATGATAAAATAAAGCAGATTCCCTGTTTCACGGTACTTCTCCTTTTTACAGACACCCGGAAAGGGTCAATGGCATCTGCAGTCTTCCTGTCTGATGTCAGGCATCCGGCTCATCAAACGGACAACAACTCTCGTCCCGGTGTCCATATTCAACAGCCTGAGGTTTGGATCAGGCCTGCTTTGATCAAATGCCCCGCAGCATCAGGATTGTCTGGTCACTGCAGTGCAGGAATAATCTCTCATCTGTATACAGGACGGGTTCATCTGACTGGCCTGGCCGCTTTCTGTGCAGCCGTGGCTTTCCCGCCTGAAACAACCTAATTTATACATCATTTCACTCTAAAATACAAGAAGAGTTTTCCCGCCCTCTTAATCTGTGCGAAGACTTCCCCATTGGTGCGCTAATCAGGCCGCCTTCTTCAATCCACACCACATTTCCCGGTCATCCGGCTGACGGGTGCGATGCCCAGGCTGCCTTCTCCAGCCGCATAAAGGCGTCTCCGATCCTGTTCCGAATGGGTGCTTTCCCATCTGCAGGCAGACTGACTCCAGCAAGAAACCGGTTGTCCCGGGGGACAAATTGTGCTATGCTATCTGTACATCAACTATTTCATTAAAGAGGCAATCATGGAAAAGACTTATACAGAATCGCTGTCCGTTCGCGCGATAGATTGTGATGAATACGGAAAAATGCGGCTTGATGCCCTGTTCCTTGCCATGCAGGAAGGCGGCGAACAGCACGCCCGGCTTCTCGGTGTGGGACACCAGTCCCTGCTTGACCGT
>JAFSZW010000490.1 GCA_017458865.1 Clostridia bacterium | reverse complement strand
TGCCTGATTGGCCAGAACATCCTGCTCGGTGATACCGAAAATCCGGGTGAAGTCTGGAATGAAGTCAATGACATTGCGATGGGAGATGACGACGCCTTTCGGGGTTCCAGTCGAGCCGGAGGTGAAATTGACATAGAGCGGATCTATATCCGTCATCTCGCTGCGGCGTGCCTGGAGGGCAGCGTCATCTACCGGTGTCTCAAGCAGATCTTCAATCAGGGCGATGGGTCCGTCATAGCCAAAGCCGGTGAGCGTCTCGCGATGAGCCCTGTCCGTCACGACGAGCGGCGTATGAGTCGTCTCAATAATGGACATGATACGGGCACCTGGATGGCGCAGATTGAGCTGCGAATAGGCGCAACCGGCATACACGGCGCCCAGGAATCCGGAGATGGTCTGAACGGATTTATCCATATAGAAACACACGATTGAGCGGGGACCTGCAAACGGAATGAGGCCGCTGGCAATGTGTGCGACATGCTCGCTGAGCGTCTTGAATGAGATGGACTGGTCCGGGTCCGTAAAGGCGGTACGCTCCGGGAAACGGGCAGCAGTTGCGTCCAGGTAATCAGGAATGAGGCGGTTCAAAATTCATCGCTCCTCTCATTAAAAATCCAGCATGCGTTCTGCAAAGGAAAAATCAGCAGGATAATCAAAGTATACGGCAGGGTTCTGCGCTTCGCCTTTGATGCGGGCATAGACACGCAGATTGCCTTTGCCGGGGTATTCGGCATCCAGTGTGGTATCCTCGGTGTAGTCTTTCAACAGGGTCTCTGTCCCATCTTCGTCCACGTACACGTATTTGTATTCCGGAATGGAATACCAGTCGTGATTGCTGTCAGCCACGAATCCGTTCTCGTCGTCCGGCCACAGCCATGTGTTGGTCAGGCAGTGCAGGGAATCCTGATACATCCAGGCATTTGGGTAGAAGAGATCCGAAACATCCTCGCCAGACTGCCAGGCGGTAAAGACGCGGCAAAATGTCCGTGTCAGGATATCGGCGCCCTCGCCGCACATATGGTAGACATCATAGAAATAGTCATCCAGGCACGGCATGAGCTCCGGTTTTGCATACTGGAAATTGAAACAGGGAATGCCCTGCTCCTTGCAGTAATTCATCATGGACTGTGAATACGGCAGATAGGACGGAACAGCGAGCGGGTGGCTGGTATGGTTTGGACAGAGGATGAGGATCAGGCTGGCACCGTGTGCCTCTACAGAGCTGCGGAACTGCTCAAGCAGGGAGATGGTATCCGGCAGCAGCGGATAGTAATCACCGTCGCTTTCATCACGGTACATGATGACCCTGAGGTCGCTGTGCAGCCCTTCCGGATCCGGACTGTGACGGATATAGCCGGAACCAAGATAGGTTTCCCCCGGTTTGATCCGGTCCGCGTATTTCTGAATTGCCTGAGATGCGTCCCGTCTGGTTTCATAGGTCTTTATGATGCCGCCGAGAGAGTTTGGTTTCATATCCCGGATGAGCAGGGCACGGTCCAGATATCGGTGATCCGTTCTTGTCGTGCTCAGATAGTAATCAATCAGCGTTTTGGCACCGGTCAGGAACGGGGCCATCCGGTACTCTGCCTCGAGGGACTCCTTGGCGCTGTTGAACGTATATGGCTCCAGTGCCAGCACAACATATCTGGGACTGTTGGTTTTGAACATTTCCTCTATGAGGGTGATGTCTCCCTGCAGCGAAGCGCTGTGAATGGCGCAGTTATACGATGTAAGGCCGGTCTCTTCCTCAACAATCGCAGGATTGAAGTGGAAGAGGACCACAGATGAGCCGACAAAGGCAATTTCAATGTCATCCCTTGACTGCATCTCGCGGACGGTAGCGCCTGAGATCAGGTCCGTCTCAATAAAATGAAAATTGGCATAGACAAGGATGAGCAAAAAGCAGACACCAAACAGAAAAAGACGCAGAAGGCCGCGCAGGTTTCGCTTTTTCAGGTCATTCTCATTCAGGGGTGTATTCACATTTGCCTCCACAATTGGCATTTATCCGATGAAAACATAATGAAGGAACTTACCGGCTGCGTGCGGTTCAGACAGCAAAACACTGAGTCAGATTCAATCATCTCTCATGCTGCCCAGAACCAGGCCGTGCGGGATTTGGCGCAGATGCATGCATCCTTTATGCTGCACAGAATATGGAGCAGCAGGCCGTCCTGGAGCAGGACAGCTGGATGCATCCATATCATTGTCAACCGGTCTAGAACATGGCATACAGGAAACCGGCGCCGCCGTATTCAGCCTCCATAAACCACGAAACTGTGATATA
>JAFSZW010000489.1 GCA_017458865.1 Clostridia bacterium | reverse complement strand
GGGGGTCGATCTCATTCCTTTTTCTGGGTTGCTGCATGGCGTGTTCCTCCTGTTTCATTAGTTCAAAAAGGAATTTATCACGGACGTGGAAGCCTGTCAAGGAGTGCCGTTTGGACTTGAAAAAACCATGTTCTTCGATTATAATGTAACATAGGGTCAGAAGGGCCCGAAAGGAGCCAAATGTTTAAAGGGTTTCAGGAGGATCTGTTGTCGTTTTACGCAGAGATCCGTTTTAACAACAACAAAATGTTCATGGATGCGCATCGTGCTGAGTATTATGAGAAGGTACGCAATCCGTTCTATGCTTTTATAGATGCGCTTGCTCCTACAATGCTGGCGATCGATGACGAAATGGAAGTTCGGCCGCACAAGTGCCTGTCGCGCATCAACCGAGATACCCGTTACAGCCGCGACAAGTCTCCTTATCGTGATCACCATTGGGTCGCATTCCGGCAGGCCGCCCGGGACAAAGACGGCGCACCGTTCTACTGGTTTGAGATTCGGCTGGAATCTGTCAGCTGGGGCTTGGGAGTATGGGGTGAGAATCCTGCATTGCTCGATGCTCTGCGCCGGCGCATGGAGGCAGATCCGCAGACTGTGCGCCGCGCACTGCGTCCCGCTTTAACTGGGAATTATATTCAGGGCGGGCAGATTTGGAAAAAGATTCACGTTCCGGGCGGACTGCCCGTTGAACTGGCAAGCATTTATCCCGCTAGGCAGTTATACTTTGAAAGGACAGGTATTGAACCGCACTGGATCTTCGAGGCTGACATTGCCGATCGGGTCGCGGCGGATTTTAAACAGCTGGCGCCTGTATGGCAGCTGCTGCGCGGGCTGAACGATATCGAGGGAGGGGAATCATGATCGATTATCAGACACTCAAAAGCGGTACGGATATCCGTGGCTGCGCAATGGGTGAAAATGCGGTGCTGACGAAGGAAACGGCACTATGCATCGGAGGCGCGTTCATCACTTGGCTGAGTGAGCGTACAGGTAAGAATCCTGAACAGTTGACTGTCGCCATTGGCCGTGACTCTCGCCTGACAGGCCAGGATCTGTTGGCTGCATGCGCTGAAGGCATGGCGCGCTGCGGTGCGTTGGTTTGGGATTACGGTATGTGCACCACACCGGCAATGTACATGAGCTTGCTGACGGAGGGCTTTGAAGCGGATGCATCGATTATGGTGACAGCTTCGCATCATCCTTCTGACCGCAACGGTTTCAAGTTCTTCCTGCCTCAAGGCGGCGTATCTTCTACCGATGTCACTATGATTCTGCAGGTGGCACAGACCACGGCACCTGTTGCATGCCCGCACAGGCCTATTGAGAAGCGCGAGTTTCTGCCCGTGTATGTCGGCCAGCTGGAAGACCGGATGCGAAGCGGACTTGATACCGATGTTGCATGCCCGTTGCTTGGCCTGCATGTGGTTGTGGATGCCGGAAATGGCGCAGGCGGGTTTTATGAAGCGATGCTGCGCGAACTGGGAGCCTGGACAGAAGGCAGTCAGTTCCTTAATCCGGACGGACGGTTCCCTAATCATATTCCGAATCCCGAAAATCCAGACGCGATGGCTTCACTGAGTGCCGCCGTGAAAAAGGCCGGTGCCGATATCGGCGTGATCTTTGATGCTGATTGCGACCGTGCCGCGATCGTCGACCAGAACGGACGTGAAATCAACCGCAACCGTCTGATTGCCCTGATTTCCGCCATCCTGCTCGATAAAAAACCTGGTGGGACTATCGTTACGGACTCTGTCACATCTTCAGGTCTTGCACAGTTCATCGCTGAATGGGGCGGTGTGCACTACCGCTATAAGCGCGGCTACCGCAACGTGATTGATGAAGCAATCCGACTGAATGAAGCTGGCATTGACTGCCCTCTGGCAATCGAGACAAGCGGGCATGCAGCACTCAGAGAAAACCATTTCCTCGATGACGGTATGTACTTGGTCACGGTACTGCTGGTAGAAGCCATGCGTCTCAAACAGGAAGGCAAGGAACTGAGCAGCCTGCTGGATGGCCTGAGGGAGCCGGTTGAGAGTGCTGAAATCCGTCTGCGCATTACAGCAAAGGATTTCAGGGATGCAGGACGTCTGGCTATTGAGCGTGTGATGGATCATGCAGCGTTCGCGGAAGGATGGCATATCGCTCCGGATAACCGCGAAGGCGTGCGCATCAATTTTGATCTCCAGGAAGGCCTGGACAACGGCTGGGCTCTGCTGCGCCTGTCGGTGCATGACCCTGTGCTGCCGCTGAATGCGGAAAGCGATGTGGCAGGCGGTGTGCGCAGTATGCTGGAGCAACTGCTGAAAGTGCTTGAAGAGGCGGAGGGGCTTGACCTTACGCCTTTGCGGGAATATCTGCAATAAAGATCAATAACGGAGTATCTGACATGGACATTCAGCAAAAGACGATCAATACTATCCGTGCGCTTTCGGTTGACATGATTCAGAAAGCAAATTCCGGCCATCCCGGCGCTCCTATGGGCATGGCTGCCAT
>JAFSZW010000488.1 GCA_017458865.1 Clostridia bacterium | reverse complement strand
TTCGTAAAGGAATTTTGCAGTTGAAATTTGGAAAATTCAACAGTAATTGATGCACGGTTTCGAATTACGCTGCTCAGCAGTTCGCCCACAGC
The DNA here is from genome assembly GCA_017458865.1 of Clostridia bacterium. Taxonomy (GTDB): domain Bacteria; phylum Bacillota; class Clostridia; order Christensenellales; family Aristaeellaceae; genus Ventricola. Next base: position 3,229 of record JAFSZW010000488.1, on the reverse strand, counting down.
GATTTCAGCATCCGGATGGAGGCAGGACCGTCCCGAAGCAGATCGTCGTTCTTTCCCTCAACCGCCAGGATGCCTTTGTAATCTGTCGCCTTCAGTGCCCTGAAAAGCGCACTGTATCCCTCATCCGGAACGGTCGGGACGAGACGCCCCAGTGTTGTTGCGATATGGACATGGCTGACACCGGACAGGCGGACAATGTCAGAGATGGGCTCATGATCAAGCGTCACATGGTAATAATCTGCCAGCAGCGCCACATTGGGATGGTTGACGCTGCTGACCAGCGCGGCGCCCTCAGCCAGTGAGTTGATGGTGTTTGTCTCCATCCGGTTCAGCGGCTCAATGACAATTGTGATGCCGTACGGTTTCGCAGCATCGCCAATAATCCCCGTAACATGCACAAGGCGGCGGAATGCGACGGGATATGACATGCCGTCCGGCCTGTACCGGCTCCGCCCGCTGCCAAAGACAACGGTTTTGCCGGAAAGCGCATGGACACGGGCAAGGGCATGATTCAGATAATCCGAAATCTCCCTGTCACTGGCCGTCATGAGCTGCAGCTGTCCCGGGAAGAGGACGTTGAATGACGGGGACGGCAGATCGAGCTGTTTCAAAGTCTCCCGGAGGCTTTGAAATGCGTCTTCACTCATCTCAGCAACAGCGGTTACCGGCAGTTCTATCGTGTCAAATCCGGCCTGTTTAACGGTCTTGGCCATTTCAGGCTTTGCACAGCATCCAATGATCATAAATTGTCCTTTCTGCCAACAGGCGTCTCAGATTCGAAGCGGCCAAAACCGCCCGAACATTACAGTGTCAGCCCGATCTCATCGGGCAGTGATTCTGAGTCATAGGCATTCATGAGAACGGTCTCAAGATCCGTCACGCACAGAAAGCGGTCGCCGCCGCCCTCGAGCACCTCGATATGTGCCGGGTCAATCTGGCGGATTGGCAGTTTCTGGGCCATGGTGACAGCTCTGAGATGCGGCAGACCGGTCCGGGCAAGCGAGGCCGGCATGGTCCCGTTCTGAATGCAGTGAATGACATCATGGAGTTTCCGGAGGGAGATGGCGTCTGCCCCTTCGCTGTAGATGATGGAGGTGCCATCGTAACCGTCAAACCGGTAGGGTTTGTGCCGGCCCCAGGTCAGGGAGCCCTTATCAAACCGGATTTCCGCGATATGGCCGAGATCTCTGGCTGCCAGTGGATGTGCGGTGAGATACAGCAGCGGGATTTGACTTTCAGTGGTAAACCTGAGCGCGGCGATGTCATAGTTTTCTATCGCCGGATTGGCGCGGTACAGTTCCCCCTCTACGCTGCAGATGTCCTGTGCCTCGCTGAGGCCATCGCCAAGCAGAAAGGTCATGAGCTGGAAATTGTGCGCACAGCCGTTCATAAAGGGACTGTCCATGGCAGGCCTGCCATCTACTGTAATGTGGCCGGACCAGTTGTTGCGGCTGTAATAGGTTCTGCCGCGGCGCATTGCATGGATACAGCGCCCGCAGATCGGCTTCCCGAGATGTCCGGACAGGATATCCTGCTTGATTCTGAGGACGACGGGATCATAATTGAGCTGCCAGCCAACTGCGAGTACTCGTCCTGCATCCTCGGCTGCTTTTGCCATCTGCAGCGTTTCTGCCTCATCTGCGCAAAGCGGTTTTTCGCACAGCACATGGGAACCGTGCGAAAGAGCCGTCAGGACCATTTCCGTGTGCAGATGAATTGGAGCGCAGATGACAGCAAGATCTGCGGTGTCCTTTGCGTAAAACGCATCAAGACTCGCATAAACGGGAATCTGCCTCTCCCCAATGACCGGGAAACGTTCTTTGAGATTCGGCGCTATGTCGACGATGCCGATCAGCTCACCGTCAACGTTTGGACCTGTCAGCTCCCTCAGGTAATGCTGACCAAACATGCCGACAGAGACCAGGAGAATGCGCAGTTTTGACATGAATTTGCGTCCCCTTTCAAACCAGGTATGCCTCAGGTACAATGAGCAATCTGCTCGCGGATGGAAAACTTTATATGCCGGCCCAAATCCACTTTGCACTGAGGCAAAACGCATACCCGGAAATGAGGCGTCATTTTTGATAAGTCCACGGATGGGTCCGGTGCTGAGTTTATGTGTGGGATTCCCCCACGCTGCTTTCGCGTGCTTTTTTCCAGACGCGCTCAAACCAGAGATCCCGGCCATCCGCAGGTCTTTGCGGGATGCGCCGGCTGACACCAGCTCTGGTCTCAAGGATGCCATGAGGCGTATCTGTTTCTGCCTCTGCTGCCAGCATGGCAGAGAGGACCTCGCACTGCGTGGTCACGATGTCGTGGAAGGTGAGATCTGCAAGGATCTCGGGCGGCGTAAAGCGGCAAAGCGCTACGCCCGAAACGGGAATGGCCTGGGACAGCGCATCTCTGCACTGACTGAGGAGTGCCTGCATGCCGTCCGGGCTGCGCCTGAAAGCGGCGACCCTTGTCATTTCATGCTGAAATGCTGCAGCATTGGCATGCGGATAATGGCAGAAAGCCGCAGGATCTTGCGGAGCGCTGTCCTGAACTGTCCTGCCGTTTGAACAGGCATGTCTGGCAGCGCGCATGGAGCCGACCTGAGTCGAGTTCAGTGCGGAACCGCCGGGACGTTTCCTTCCAAAGGTGCCCGCGGCTTCCCCGCAGACATACAGCCCCGGGACATCGCTCTGCCAGTTTCGATCTACTGCAATGCCGCCATTGTGATGCTGGGCGCATACCCGGATTTCAAGCCGTTCCAGGGCAAGGTCTATGCCGTGGGCTTTGTACAGATCTATTGCCGGCTCGTTCATTTCCATAAGGCGCCTGATGGGCGTATCTCCAACTGCCCCGCAGTTTTCAAGATATGTTTTTGCCTCATCCGGCAAGGCAGACAGGTTAAATCCCTCCGGGTTTACGCGATAATCCAGGTAAACGCGGCATCCCCTGTCCAGCTCCTGCTTGACCAGACAGTCAATCTCAGATGAACCGGGCACTTTTGACGCATCATAGGGCCACTGATAGCCCTTAAGGAAGGTCAGGAACATGGCCTTTTCCGCTCCGAGCGTTGTTTCAAGAAACGCATGCTCCCTGCCATCTGGACTGACAGATACATATCGCGGGATGACCTGCTGGTAGCTGCCGCTCAGGTTCCAGCGGAACTTTATGGAGGCCAGACCGTACTGCCAGCAGTCAAGGTTTGCACCCGCGGCGCCGGCATCAAAGGCCAAGCTGC
>JAFSZW010000487.1 GCA_017458865.1 Clostridia bacterium | reverse complement strand
TCCGGCGCGGCAGTGAGCGCCGCGCGCTGCTTCGAACGGAGGGAATGCATGAGTGAGCTGATCAGCGTCATCATTCCGTGCTATCAGAACGCCGGAACGATAAATCAGGCCATCGAATCTGTGCGGCTGCAGGGACTGCCGTTTGAAATCATCGCGGTAGATGACGGTTCAGGGGATGACACGGGCACTGTGCTTGACAGCCTTGCAGCGGCGGATGCACGCATCCGCGTGCTGCACAAGGAAAACGGCGGTGTGGGCAGTGCAAGGAATGCAGGTATCGGGATGGCCAGAGGCGACTGGCTGTTTTTCCTGGACGGGGATGATTATCTCCTGCCGGGCGCGTTTGAGACGCTCATGAACGGAATCCGCCAGGGCGGGGAAATTGACATCTGCTGCGGCGCATACACGATAAGGCATACAGATACCGGCATGGAGGAGACGCATGCGTGCACATCCGGTGACCGGCAGACCATCTATGAGAGCCTCATTCGCGGGGACAGTGCCCTGAACAGCATGTGCGCCCGGCTCTACCGGACATCCCTGATTAAAGACAGCGGCATTCTGGTCCCTGAGGACGTGCGTGTTGGTGAGGATGTGCTGTTCAACCTTGAGGCATTCCGCGCGGCGCGCGGCTGGCGGATGCTCCCGGACGTCATCTACCGGTATGAACTGGGCGGAGATTCCGCCATGATGCGGGCCAGTGCCGGACGGTATGCGGCGAGCAGGCCCATGATTCTGGGCATTCTGGCATTTACGCAGGCAAATCATCTGGAAACGGATCTGTTCCGCGCGGTGATTGACATCTATGTCCGCACGCTTCGTGTGGAATTCGGGCGGTTTCGGGCTGCGGGAAAACTCAGCCGGCGTGAGGTCGCCGAGATGACGACAGGCGTGGCCCCGTCAAAGCTGCCCCGCAAACAGCAGCTCTATTTTTATGCGCTGAGGCTGTGGCCGTTTCTGAGTGTTCTATTGCCATAATGCCGGCAGGCTGGTAGAATGTACCGCATCATTTATGCCTTTTTCGGATGGATACCTGTTCGATGCATATCCCGTGAACAGCATCCGGACAGGGAATGGAGTTTGGAGGGAAATGCATGGGTAATGTGCCGGATATCAGCATCATAGTGCCATGCTTTAATGCGGAACGGTATCTGGGAACGTGCCTTGAGAGTCTGGCTGCCCAGAAGACGCCGGATATCGAGATGATCATTATAGATGATGGTTCCACGGACGGAACCGGGGCCATTCTTGACAGTTTCATGAAGGCGGAGAGCCGGGCGCGGGTTTACCATGTGCCCAATGAAGGCGTATCTGCCGCCCGGAACCGGGGGATATCGCTGGCAAAGGGCAGATATATCGCGTTTCTGGATGCGGATGATGCGCTTGAGGGAAATGCCCTTGCGGCACTGTATCAGACGGCGGTGAGAACCGGCGCTGAGATCATCTCCGCCAACCATACACTGTTTGATATTGAGTTTGGAAACCGGGTGCCCATTGAAATTGAGCCGGTGGTGCAGCAGCCGTCTGAAATCGTCCGGGAAATTATTCATATGCACCGTATTTACAATAATCTCTGGAACAAGCTGTATGCGCGGGCGCTGTTTGAGGATGGTCTGCGGTTGGATGAACGGGTGAGCATTGGCGAGGATGCGCTGCTCAATCTGCAGCTCTATCTGCATGCCGGGCGCGTGGCGCATGTTAATGAAAAGACCTATGTGTACCGCATCCATTCAGGCAGTGCCATGTCGAGGATTGAGCATTACACCGAGGCACACCGGCCAATGCTCAGGAGCATGGAGGAGATTCTGAGACGTGAGTCAGTTAAGGAACTGTATTTCAGGGATTTTCTGCAGAGCGCCATCTGGCTGGATGAGAAGGAACACGGCATTCGGGATACCATGGGCCGGTTCAATGATGAAATCCGGCCCCTTGTCCTGACAGGTATTGACGAGGCGAAGATCCCGCAGCGGGACCGCAGGATATACCGAATGGTTAAGGCCGGCTGTTTCCCGCAGTTCTATCTCTGTACACGTGTGTGCGAAAAAGTGACCGGACGGAAATGGGGGATTCGACGTTGAAACCGCTCCTGCTTTACAACCATTCCGGATTTGAAAACCGGGGCTGCGAGGCAATTGTTGAGTCGACAGCTTCCCTGTTTGAGGGACGCACATCGTCCATTGCGATTGCCAGCCTTACGCCGGCGTATGACAGAGCACATACGGACCGGTATATAATGGATACGAAGATTTCACCGTACAGTCCGCAGCGGTTCATCAATTCCATCGGGTTCCGGCTGGGCCAGTCGAGGGAGACCGAGCTGGCCAGACTGTATTCGCCGGTGATTCGAAAGGGTGCGGGGAGCATCTGCCTCTCTGTTGGCGGGGATACCTACTGCTACGCGTACCAGGAACAGATGCATGTAATCAACAAGCGCCTCAGGGAAAAGCATGCGCCGCTGGTTCTGTGGGGATGTTCCATTGATCCTGAGCGGATCAGGGATGAGGTGCTGGA
>JAFSZW010000486.1 GCA_017458865.1 Clostridia bacterium | reverse complement strand
GAGTACATTCCGGCGCCCACTGGTGACCCGGATGGCCCCGCGCAGATGCTCGTATCGACAATCGACTACAACGATTTTGTCGGCCGGATCGGCATTGGCCGCATTACGCGTGGTTCGCTGAAGCTCAACACGATGTATACGCGTGCCACCTTTGGCAGCAGTGCTAATCCCGAGAATTTCCGTCTCTCCAGCCTCTTCACCTTCGACGGACTCAAGCGTGCACCCGTTGACAGCGCTTCCATGGGCGAAATCGTCGCGATTACCGGTGTTGAGGACATCATGATCGGTGACACCATCTGCGCCACGGATGCGGTTGAACCGCTGCCGTTCGTCAAGATCACGGAGCCGACGGTCCAGATGACATTCTCTGTCAATGACAGTCCGTTCGCGGGACGCGAGGGCACCTATGTCACCTCCCGCCACCTGCGTGCCCGTCTCATGCGCGAGCTGCAGACCGATGTTTCCCTGCGCGTCGAGGAGACTGAGACCCCGGATGCCTTCCGTGTCAGCGGACGCGGTGAGCTGCATCTCTCTGTACTCATCGAAAACATGCGCCGCCAGGGCTATGAATTCCAGGTCAGCAAGCCTGAGGTCCTGTTCCGCACGGCGGAGGACGGCACACGCCTTGAGCCCATTGAACACATGGTCTGCGATGTGCCTGCCGTCTATGCCGGCGCTGTTATTGAGAAGATCGGCCGCCGCCGCGGCGTGATGGACAACATGGCCGGTACCGACCGTGTCCGCCTCGAGTTCTCCGTGCCCAGCCGCGGCCTGTTTGGATACAGGAGCGAATTCATGACGGATACCCGCGGCGAGGGCGTCATGAGCTCTGTCTTTGACCGCTATGAACCGTATAAAGGCGAAATCCCGCACCGCAACGTCGGCGCCCTCGTTTCCACCGAAACAGGTGAGGCTGTCATGTACGGCCTGTTCTACGCCCAGGACCGCGGCACGCTGTTCTGCGGGCCCAATACACAGGTATACTGCGGCATGATCGTCGGACAGAACGCCCGTTCAGGTGACATTGACGTCAATGTCTGCCGCCAGAAACACCTGACATCCATCCGCAACGCAGCCGGCGCGGAAACCGCCATGAAGCTCACCTCCATGCGCTCCCTGACCCTTGAGGAATGCCTTGAGTTCATTGATGATGACGAACTGCTCGAGGTTACGCCCTCCAATCTCAGGATGCGCAAGCGCGTTCTTGAAACCGAACTGCGCAAAAAGCTTGCAGCCCGCGCAAGGGCAGCCGCAAAGGAATAAGAGCCCCTTTGACTGTAATCCAAAAGGCACCGTTTCCGGTGCCTTTTTCTGTTTCTGCTTCCCCCGAAAATGACAAAGGGACTGCCGTGCAGTCCCTTTGCAATAATCAGTCGTCCATCTCGGGCTGGAGGACAAACTCCGCGGCATCTGCCACAGCGTCTGCAATCGCTTCAGCGGCAGCAGCCTCATCAGCTGCTTCCTCAACCGCATCTGCAACAGCATCGGCAACAACTTCCTCAGCAACTGCTGCTTCCTCAGCCGCATCTGCGACGTCCTCTGCAACAGCCTCAGCAACGGCTTCCTCTGCCTCAGCAGCATCCGCAACGGCCTCGACGACAGCCGCCTCTGCCTCAGCAACTGCGTCGGCAGCCTTTTCTGCAGCAGCATCGCGTTCGGCCTTGATTTCCTTTGCCTTCTGCGTAATGCTGTTGTCTTCCATGAACTTGGCAAGCGCTGCATCCTTGCGGTTTTCCTCCGCCTTCTTCTGGCCTGCCTCAAGCACATCACCGAGTTTCTCCCGGACCTCTTCACTGGCAGTCCTGATTTGATCCATGCCAGCCTCGGCTTTTTCCCTGAGCTCGTCGGTGATCTGGCTAACCGTTTCCTCAACCTTGTGAAGATCTTCTCTGGCCGCCTCGGTGTGCTCGCTTGCAAACTTGCCCACCGCTTCTGCGCCGTCCTTGATCTTGGCCTCAATGTCAATATTCTTGAGTGCCTCGACATCCCTGCGCAGCTTATCGGCCTCCGCTTTCATCTTCTTTTTTTCCTCGTCCGGATTGATGAACTCATCCACCTTGCTCTTAACGGTAGCCGCGCCGGCTGCGATCTTCTCGTTGAGATTCGCCTGTTCGAGTGCATCCGTCACCTTATCCTTGACAGCAGTTGCGCCGGCAACGATCTTCTCATCGATATCCGTCTGGTCAAGAACATCTGTGACCTTTTCCTTTACAGCTGCTGCACCGGCGGCAATCTTCTCGTCAATGCCTGACTTTTCAAGCGCATCCGTTACCTTGTCCTTGACGGCAGAAGCGCCATCCACGATCTTCTCATCAATATCCGTTTTGTCGAGCAGATCATTCACCTTGTTCTTAATCGAGTCAAACAGTCCCATAGTCTACCCCTTTCTCATCCAATACGGCAACTGCGCACAATCCCGTCTGCGCATCTGCTTTGGATCCTTATTGGCAGGACTGACCGCACCCCTTAAAGAATGCGGACAATCCAGGCAGTATCAGACCTCAGCTTTCCAGAAACCATGCAGGTTGCAGTACTCGTAGGCAGCAACCGGCTCGTCTCCCTCGACCAGTGCAAAGACGGCAACCGGCTCCTTGCCCGGCTCAAGCAGCTTGCGCTGCATGCCCTGACGGGTCTCGAGCGCGATCCACTCGATGGAATGCGCCTCAAGCATCGGATGGGCAACAGAACCCACCTGAACGCGTACCGTCTGTCCCTCACGGGTGATAACCGGCACATGTTTCTCATTCGCGCCGTCCGAGGTGTTCGGAACAAGCTCTACCATTTCCTCGCCACAGCAGCGCACATTGCATGCTGCCTTCTCGAGATAGACCACCTTGTTCTTACAGTGCTGACATGCAAATACCTTCATTTGTTTTTCCTCCTGTCATCTGACAAAATTTGTAGTAGTAACCGATTCCTGTTCAGGAAGCCCATAGGCGTCCTTCGCAAGAGCAATTCCACGCATCAAAAAGGTCATGTTGGCAGCAAGAATGCGCATGTTCTGCAGGCCTTCGAGATCAGATGCTGCCTCACCCGGCACACAGCCAAAGACGTTGTTCCAATATCGTCCTGATACAACAGGCATTCCGGAAATCGTGAAATACTTGTTGAGCTCATCATAGGTTGCTGTCGTACCGGCCCGTCTGGCAACCACAACTGCCGCCCCGACTTTCATGCGCTTATCAAAACCGGTACTGTAGAAAAGGCGATCCAGGAAGGCAATAAGTGTTGCATTCGCAGATGCATAGTAAACCGGAGAGGCAACCACCAGTCCATCCGCCTGTTCAAACTTTGGTGCAGCCTCGTTGACCATATCATCAAAGACACATTTGCCTCGTTTACCGCAGGTTCCGCAGGCAATGCATCCGCGAATATCCTTGTTGCCGATATGCAGGAGCTCCGTTTCAACCTGTTCTGACTCAAAGACGCGGATCATCTCACCCAGTGCCATGGCCGTATTGCCATTGGTCTTTGGTGAACCATTGATCAGTAATACTTTCAAGCGTTTTTCCTCCCCTTACCTGCTGATGCACAGCTTGTTGCGCGTACCTTTTTCCGTCCGCTTTACTGACTGCTGCCACATATCAGGCAGCCAAACCCTCCCATCCGCGTTTTTACCTGGACGCTTTTCAGAATTGGACGTCTGAAAACAGGAAAACCGGATATGAAACATTTCATTTGTGCATCTCTATTCGAT
>JAFSZW010000485.1 GCA_017458865.1 Clostridia bacterium | reverse complement strand
GGATAGAGAGAGGAACGCAACAGATAGCACCGGCATTGGTTCATCGTTCATTCAATTCGTAAGTCGCATTATGGATGACAATCTGCGCTACAAATGGAAGCGCGATGTCAGGTTAAAAAAGCTTTTTCGCTCCTCTTTGCAGCTGACAGATGAAATGAGGTCGATAAAATGCTTTGAAGATCCCAAACAGTTAAAGCTTATGATTACGCCTTTCACAGAGAGACAAAGAGAAGCCTGTGAGCTGCTGGGATATTCCGTACCAAAGGAATGTAAGCCATGATTTTTGGGGCCAGTCGCTGTGTCTGGCGCGGATTGTCTTCCAAAGGGTGACGCCATTCAGTCAGCGGGAATGAACGCTGGATGCAGGATATGAGAAAAGGGCCTATGTGTGGATTAACGCACTTAAGGCCCTTGAGTTTCAAGGCTTGTTTGTTTTGTTGCTGTCTTTGGGGCTGTCGGGAAAACGCATAAAGACACATATGCAGGCTCTCAGGCGCCTGAGCATACCCAATTGAAGCATATCGAAAGATGGATTCGTTCATGTTTGCAATGAATTCGCAGAATCTGCGCCGGATGCTCTCATTTTCTGCCTTCGTAAATCTGCCATATCAGGAGCGCGGCAAGGCCGGCAGCCATGACGAACCAGCCAATGCTGTCTGCAAGCATGCCGATAATGCTTCCAATGAGAATGACTGCTGCGACGAGTGCAACGCCTGTACCGACTTCTCGGGCCTTTTTGGCAGCCTCTGCTTTTGACATTTTCCGGAGATTGTAAACACGGAACAAAAGCGGGGAGTTCTTTGGATCGCGGGTAAAGCACAGGGAGGCAGCTGCCAGGAACAGGGCGATGCTGAAAATCAGCATGAGGATAAATGGCTCCATACAGATCTCCTCTCATGGTTGTCCATCAGACAGTGATTGAATCAAGCAGTGTCTTGGCCTGCCTGCCATAACTGAGGTGCGAACCGACCTTCACGATTCGTTCGAGCAGCTCTCGGGCCTCGGAAATGCGGTTGTCCTTTATGTACATTCTGGCTGTCCAGAGGGAGATGGAGATGCGCTCGAGCTGAGTCGTGTTTTTCTGAACCAGATCGTGAAGGGCATTCGGGTTTGCCACACCGTCCTTCAAAAAGGCATAACAGGTCTCATTGAACGATGTGTTGAAGGTAAGTCGCTTCTTTTCAGGCTTTGTCTGCTGGATCTGCTCGAGCTGTTTCTTTATATCAAGCAGCTGCTGCAGGTATACGCCGGCTTCATCTGTTTTCTGTTCTTGCTCTTTGCAGAAACAGAGATTGCTGATTACGGCAAAACGGGACAGGAGGCCTTTCTCGGGATTCTTCCCGGTCAGGGGACTTGCATCCAGCAGGGTCTGCTCTGCTTTTGCATACTCGCCGGTGGCTGTGTATGCGTTGGAAAGATGAAGGCGCAGCGTGAGCTCAACGTTGGGATTGCGGACTTTTTTGCTCAGCAGAGGCTCATATGAACGGAGAAACCGTTCGGTATCCAGTTGCTCATACAGGATATTGACCAGCTGAATATGTGCCTTGTTTGCCTCCGTTGCCTGGGAGATGAGGAAGAGCAGAACACCCAGCACGCCAACGATGGCTATGACGATGGGATTGGTGCCGGGAACCAGGAAAAAGAGGAGCAGCAGCGCGCCGATCAGGACACCGCTGAGGATGAGAAAACGTCGAATATAGCTTGGAAACAGTGCAATCATAGCGGACTCCTTTGAGTTTGGATGAAGCAGTGCTTTGAGGAAACTCGGCAGGCATTGGCCTTAATGAATGGTATTTTACCACATTTCAGGAACCTGATAAAGCACATGGCCGGACAAATGAGGACCGTCCCAGATGCAGATGGGGAATGGTGCAGGAGAGGAAAGAAAAGATGGAACTCAGGTTTATCACATCTGCAGAGCAGATGGAGTGCCCGATGTTTTACCGGGTGTTCCGGTCAGAGCCAGTCCGGTCCGCCAGCCTTCAGATTACAGGACTTGGCGTATTCCGGGCATGGCTTAACGGATGCCGGATCGGTGAGGACTGGCTGACACCGGGATTCAATGATTATGACGCATATCTCAGGGTGTACACGTATGATGTGACCGGGCAGCTTGCACCTGAAAACCGGCTTGAGGTGGTCCTTGGACGCGGCTGGTGCATGAGCAGACTCGGCCCGAACAGTGGAGATCCGTATCACTGGGGACGGACATACATGCTCGCTGTACACCTGATACTTGAATATGAGGACGGGCGCACGGAAGTCATTGAAACGGACAGCCGGTGGAAATGCTGCCGGTCACCAATCACCATGAGTGAGCTGTATGACGGGGAACACCGGGACGATACGCTGCCTGCAGGTGAACCGGTGCCATGCCGGGAGATTGCGGCAGATTACCATCTGGAGGCACCGGTTTCGCCGCCTGTCCGTGAGATCGGCATCCTGAAACCGACCCTGATCCATACGAAAAAGGGCGAGCTGCTGCTGGATTTCGGCCAGAATTTTGCCGGTGTTGTCCGGTTTTACAGCAGGCTTGATCGCGGCAGGACCATCATGCTTGAGATGGGCGAAGTGCTGCAGGATGGCTGCTTTTACCGGGACAATTACCTGACGGCCAGGGCGGAGTACCGGTACACATCCGATGGATGCGAGAAGTGGGTAGAACCGTGGTTTTGCTTCTATGGCGGCCGGTATGTCAGAGTGACGGGTCTCGAGACGGCAGATCCACGGGACTTTGAGGGCGTCGTGCTCTCCAGTGCACTTGAGCGGACGGCATGGACGAGGACTGGGCACAGCGGCATTAACAGGCTCATTGAGAATGCCTGCTGGAGCCAGAGGAGCAACTTCCTGGATGTTCCGACGGACTGTCCGCAGCGGGATGAACGCCTTGGATGGCTGGGAGATGCGCAGGTGTTTGCTGAGACGGCGTGCTTTCAGTTGGACTGCAGGCCATTTTACCGCAAGTTCATGCGTGACATGCGGGAGGAGCAGGTCCGGTATTATGGCGGCGATCTGCCCATGTATGTCCCGTCTCTCAAAGGCCTTGCAGGTGCCGGCGGCGCCATCTGGGCGGATGCGGCAGTCATCCTTCCATGGACGGTCTATATGGCGTATGGAGACATCGGGCTGCTTGAGGAGACGTATCCCATGATGCGGGATTACCTTGAGTTGCGGATTGCTGAGGATGAGGCACTCGGCGGCACGCATGTCCGGTTTAATGCCTTCACGTTCGGCGACTGGCTGGCGCAGGATGGCATTACCCGGAAGAGCGTTTTTGGAGGAACGAATCATGCCTTTCTCCAGGGATGCTGTTACTGCCTGGCAGCCGATATGGTCAGCCGGGCGGCATCTGCGCTTGGGTGTAGCCAGGATGAGGCAAAGTACGGTGTGCTTTCGCAAAGTATCCGGACTGCGATGCAGGATGAGTATGTGACAAAAGGCGGTCACCTTGCAGTGGATACCCAGACGGGCTATGTGTATGCCTGGGTGTGCGGGCTCTGCCCGGATGCGGAGGTGTTCAGACAGGACTTCCTGGAGCGGCTGCGCAGAGACGGCTGGCAGCTGCGGACAGGCTTTGCCGGAACGCCGCATCTGCTTGATGTGCTGTTTGACTGCGGCCTTGAGGCTGACGCCTTCAGGATGCTCCTGTCTGAGTCCTTTCCCGGCTGGCTGTATGAGGTCGGACTCGGCGCTACAACCATCTGGGAACGGTGGAATTCCCTTGAGGCGGATGGAACGGTGTCGGATACCGGCATGAACAGCTTCAATCATTATGCGTACGGGTCCGTGTGCGGCACGATATACAGCCGCATTGCGGGCATCCGCTGCGTGAGCCCCGGCTACAGAAAGGTTAGGATTGAGCCGCATCCGGATGCGCGGCTCGGATTTTGCCGGACGGTGTTTGAGTCGGTATTGGGCCGGTTTTCAGTGGGCTGGGAAGTCCATGAGGATGGCCGGCTGACAGTGGACGTTTCCTGCCCTTCAGATGCTGATGTGGAAGTGGTTTTGCCGTACTTTGGCGAGGCGATGCCGGTGCAGCTCAGGGATGGCCGGGGCAAATGGAAATACAGACCGACAGTGGATCTGCTGCATCCGTATCATGCACATGCCCTGATCCTTGACCTCATCCGTGTGCCTGATATTGCGGCGTGGATGCGGAATATGACGCCGAATCTGTATGCACTTGCGGCAGATCCGGAAAGCGATGTCAGGACCAGGTATCTGGATGAGCTCAGTTGGGGTGTGCCAACAGCGGCGAGGCGTGAGGCAGTACTGCTCGGGGAATGGCTGGCATGCAGCCAATATACGCTGCTGCGCCGGGACGGGGATGCTGCGCACCTGGCGGATGGGTGAGATTTCCCGAAAATTGTCTGATAAATGCCGCAATTTGAGCTGGAAACCTTGCAGAATCAGGGTGTTCGGTGCTATGATAATGTCGTGAAAATATGGGAGGGGAAAAGGAAATGCGCAGACTGGTTTGCTTCCTTATCTTTG
>JAFSZW010000484.1 GCA_017458865.1 Clostridia bacterium | reverse complement strand
TCCAAGCTGGCTACGTGGGTTCGATTCCCATCACCTGCTCCAGAAACGTGCACCTTTAGCTCAGTTGGTAGAGCACCTGACTCTTAATCAGGGTGCCCAGGGTTCGAGTCCCTGAAGGTGCACTATTTCTTCCAATTTCATAACACGCACCTTTAGCTCAGTTGGTAGAGCACCTGACTCTTAATCAGGGTGCCCAGGGTTCGAGTCCCTGAAGGTGCATTTTACACCGGGCCTTAGGGTTCGGTTTTTTCATGTCTAACGGCGTCCTCTGAGGCTCAGCCGAGCGACGGTTGTTCGGCATGCCGGCTGCCAAACAAAAAAGGCGGGTTTCCCCGCCTGTCGTTCAGTTTTGTGCCTTGTACTGCATGAGTGCCTGTGCCAGCTGGTCCGGGCATGATGTACCGTTACGGCACTGAATGCCTTTGAGACGGTCGATGGCATCATCAATCTGCATGCCTTTGACAAGTGCAGCGACACCCTGCGTGTTTCCGCGACAGCCATTGGTAAACTGGCAGAAGGTAATGATGCCGTTCGCATCAACGTCAAAGTCAATTTTTGTACTGCAGGTGCCGTGTGTTTTGTAGGTCATGATGAGCCTCCTGAATGTATACCGGTTTTGGATGTGAGGTCATCATTCTATTTCGAAACCAAACGGATGTCAAGCGCCAGATCATGCTTTCCCGGCGTGACTGGTACTGAATTTTCAGAATTTTTTGTGACAAACAATACGGTTTGCGATATAATGAGAAAAATCAGTGCATTTCATCTGGCTGGACAGATGAATCAGACGCTTGTCTGTCCGACACTTTGACATTGTATGGATTCTGGCATGGATCTGACGCGGGCATCAGGAACAGGTGGATGCCTGAAAGCTCCCTCTGTCAGTTGTGCCTGAATCGTTCGGCACGATGTGCCGATGAACCGGAAAAGGAACCAATATGGAAAACAGACAGTTTACGTTCGCCTCACAGAAAAACAGGTGGGGCTTTACCGTACTCAGCACCATTCTCTGCATTCTTCTGGGACCGTTTGCCAGCGCTTTGGTGCTCATTCCCAGAATGATGACTATGCTGCCGCTCCTGCTGATCATTCTCCTGGGGTATGTGGGGATTGTCAGTGCAGTTGCCTGCACAGCGATCCTGACAGCATATGCATCACTGCTTTTTGGCATGTGGGGCGCAGTCGGCGCATTTATCTTTTTGCTTCCGCCGCTCATTACGGCTGCCGTTTCAAGTGAAAAGAATATGTCGTTCTGGAAGGCAAGCGCGATCAACGGGCTTGTCATGCTGCTGTGTGAGTATATCGTTCTAGCGATCATTTCCATGGTAGCCGGTCAGGATGCGATTTCAGCGACGATGCAGCTGTTTGTTGACTTTTTTAATGAAAACAAACAGCTGACCAATGTGCTGGTGGATGGGCTTATGCAAAGCGGCCTGCTGACATCCAGCGGTTCAATCAGCAGCATAACGCAGATATCGGATGCAGACCGGATCTCCATTCTGCAGGGTCTGATTCAGAGCGCGGACCAGCTCCTGAGGCTGGAGGTGCCCATGCAGATTGCGACGGGCGCTGTTTCCGTTGGACTCCTGGGGCAGTTCATGATCCGCAAGAGCATGCTTAAGCGGGGCGAAAAGGTGGACTGTCCGGCATTTCGTACCTGGTGCATTCCGAATGGATTTGGCCGGGTTATGGCGGTGACGGTCCTGGCACTGTATCTGATTTCCATGGTCGGCAGCAAGAACAGTGCGATGTTTTATGTGGTCAGCGGTGTTTTTGAACAGTTCCTCGCACTGCAGGGCGTTGCTGCAATGTGTTATATGCTGCACAGAAACGGGAAGACCCGCGGCTGGCAGATTGTCTCGTTCGTTATTGGCTATTTCTTCCTGAACATGGCGGCTGTCATTATAGGTATTGTGGATCAGGCATTTGACTTTACCCATCGCCGGGAAGAGATTGCAAAGATTCAGGAACAGCAGAAGCGGGATGTGTATAATCCCAGAGCCGGGCAGGACAGATAAATGCCCGGGAAATGGGAATGGTTCAGGATTTCAGGCACGGTTTCATCTATGGAAGGCCTGCAGATGTTTTGCTGCAGGAAGGATGGAACGCTGTGCGTTTGATGATATACAGGAGGTAGACTATGAAGGTTATACTGCTTAAGGATATCAAGGGAACAGGGAAAAAGGATCAGATTATTGAGGCATCAGATGGTTACGCACGGAATTTCCTCTTTCCCAAGGGACTTGCCAAGGAGGCCAGTGCTGCGAATGTGAATGCGGTTGAAAATGCCAAGAAAGCGCAGCAGCATCGGGAGAATGTCGAAAAGTCATCGGCTGAGGAAACGGCGCGCAAGCTGGCAGGCAAGATTCTGAAAGTGTCGGCAAGGGGCGCTGAGGGCGGCCGCCTGTATGGCTCGGTTACCTCTCAGGAACTGGCGGATGCGCTTGAGCGCCAGTACGGCGTCAAGGTGGAGAAGCGCA
Organism: Clostridia bacterium; assembly: GCA_017458865.1. Taxonomy (GTDB): domain Bacteria; phylum Bacillota; class Clostridia; order Christensenellales; family Aristaeellaceae; genus Ventricola. The sequence continues at coordinate 1,963 of JAFSZW010000484.1, read as the reverse complement.
GAATCGAGAGTGCAAATATCCGCAACGCCGGCGAGTACAAGATCAGTGTCTGGCTGTATGCCGGCGTTACAGCGGAGATGACAGCGGTGGTTGAGGTCAGCGCCTGATCAGAAGCGGTTGGGATGGGGCTGGCCCGGCAGATGGATAAAACAGAGGAAAGGGAGATTTCAAATGGACGAGCCAGTCATGCGGGTACCGCCGAACAGTGTGGATGCGGAACGCAGCACGCTTGGTGCAATGCTTCGCAACAGGGAAATGCTGATCCTTGGATTTGAACTCCTGAAACAGGATGATTTCTATCAGCCGGCACACAGGGAAATCTTTGAGGCAATGCGTTCCCTGATGCTCTCAAACCAGCCCTGTGACCTGGTTACGCTCTCTGCGGAACTTCAGCGCAGGGGCACGCTTGAGGGTGTGGGCGGAGAGGTATACATTGTTGAGATCATCCAGGGCGTGCCCAGTTCGGTTCATGCCCGGGCATACATGCAGATTGTGGATGAGAAGGCGACACTCCGCCGCCTGATCAATGCCAGCAATGATATTTCAAATGATTGCTATGCCCAGGCAGAACCTGTTGAGAAGATTGTCAATAAAGCCGAAAAGGCGATTTTTGATATCGCGCTTCGCCGCAAGGACGCGGAAAACCTGGTCCATATATCGGAAATATTGCCGGAGACCTATGCGAAGATACAGCATCTGTTTAATCTTCGCGGTGGAATAGACGGTGTCCCGACCGGCTTTCATGACCTGGACAACCTGCTGACGGGTCTTCATGGCGGTGAGCTGGTTATTGTAGGTGCACGTCCATCAATGGGAAAGACAAGCTTTGGCCTGAATATCCTTTCTCAGTCGGCAAAAAAGGACAAAACGGTTGCCATGTTCTCACTGGAAATGCCGAGAGATCAGCTGGCAATGCGCCTTCTTTGTGCGGATGCACGCGTTGATATGCAGGCGGTCCGCCGGGGAACCATTCGGGATGAGGACTGGGTTGAGCTGGCGAAGAGTCTGGGACCGCTGGGCTCATCGAATATCTTTATAGATGATACATCCGGCATATCGCCGGCCCAGGTACGTTCAAGGTGCCGCAGGCTCATGATGGAGCACGGACTCGACATGATCGTTGTCGACTATCTCCAACTGATGAGCTCGGACGGACGGGCGGAAAACCGGCAAAACGAGGTCAGCGAGATTTCAAGAGACCTGAAAGGCGTTGCAAAGGAACTGAATGTTCCTCTTGTCGCGCTTGCTCAGCTTTCCCGTGCCGGTGCGCAGCGAAGCGATAAACGGCCGATTCTTTCAGACCTGCGTGATTCCGGCGCTATTGAACAGGACGCCGACGTCATCATGTTCCTGCACCGTGAGGAATATTATGATCCGAACACGGAGGATAAGAATATAGCGGAGGTCATTGTATCCAAGCAAAGAAATGGCCCGCTGGGGACGATCAAGCTGGCCTGGCTGGGACAGTATACCCGCTTTGCCAATCTGCAGAAATAGAAGGGAAAAGCATGCATACACTGGTTGTTGCTGAAAAGCCATCTGTAGGACGGGATATTGCGAGGGTGCTTGGCGCAGGGACAAAGGGAGAAAGCTGCCTGACGGGCAATGGATATGTCGTGTCGTGGGCAGTTGGTCATCTGGTAACCCTCAAGGAACCGGATGAGATTGATCCCAAATACAAGCACTGGCGGAGAGAGGATCTGCCGATTATCCCCGAGCACATGGAAACCAAGGTGATCTCCAAGACGAGAAGTCAGTTCAGCGTCCTGAAAAAGCTGATGAATGACAAGGATGTCTCTGAGATCGTCTGCGCGACAGACTCCGGGCGTGAGGGGGAGCTGATTTTCCGGTATATCTATGATCAGGCGGGATGCAAAAAGCCGGTGAAACGGCTCTGGATCTCGTCCATGACGGATGAGGCGATACGGACCGGCTTTGCCAGTCTCAAGCCGTCTCAGGAATA
>JAFSZW010000483.1 GCA_017458865.1 Clostridia bacterium | reverse complement strand
GCGTCAAAAGGTATACTCATTATTGAAGATGCTTTATCCGCCTTCATCTCATCGAAATTTCGTATTGTCCACAGAAAAGAATAGTCTCCCGATTCCATCCGGAGAACCTTATGGACACCGTATAAACCGACAGCAGGATGACCGTATCCGAGATGTTCACCATAATAAACGCATATCATTCTGCTGACTCACTGATTTTCAGTTTCATCCGCTGAAAGTATCCTGATGTGCATCGACGTCTTATCCAGTTATGGCTTGTCATAGATACTTGCACCATAAAAAAGAGGTGCCACATGAATACACCAAGTATCCCCGAGCTGCTTGATCGGATTCATTATCTTGAATCCTGTAACGAAAAGCTCACAGCTCTTTTGAATGCCAATCACATTCCGCTCCCAGAGGAATGCCTGCCTTCTCCTTATGAAACTCCCCCACCTGACGATGTTAAAGCATGTGCCATAGCGGACTGTACGCCTGCACCCGTCCAGGTACAGATGCCCTTGAACACAGCATCGGATAGTCCTCAGTTAACCAAACAGAGCCCGCTTGATGAGCGGATTGCCCTGTTTATGTCGCTTTTCAGAGGACGTATGGACGTATACGCCAAATACTGGGAAAACACAGATACCGGAAAACATGGCTATAGTCCTGTATGTGCCAACCGATGGACAGAAGGCATATGCCCGAAGCTGGTTTCCAAGTTCAAATGTCAGAACTGTTCCAATACTGCGTATGTTCCACTGACACCGGATGTTATCCGGGATCATCTTGAGGAGAAGGCAGTCTATGGCATATACACCATTCTGCCAGGCGATCTCTGCCACTTTCTGGCGATTGATTTTGATGAGGATGACTGGCGGAAAGCTGTGACCCTGATTCGTGAGGTATGTACCGAGCTTGACATTCCCTGCGCTGTTGAAATATCCCGCAGCGGAAATGGTGCGCACATCTGGTTTTTCTTTGAGCAGGCAGAAACCGCCGCTCAGGCCAGGCAATTTGGTTCTCAGCTTATTGGCCGCACGCTCAACAAGAATGCCCGCATGCCGTTCAGTTCATATGACCGCATGTTCCCGAACCAGAATAAGATGCCGGAAGGGGGCATCGGCAACCTGATCGCCCTTCCTTTCCAGCCGAAAGCTGCAAGGCTTCATGGCGGCAGTATATTCGTAGATGAAAACTTCAGAAAATACCCTGATCAATGGGCATATCTGTCATCTATCAAACGCATCAGTCACTCAACACTTGTCCGTCTGGCAGATGAAATGACGCCGCCTGTTGTCATCAAACCATCCACACCGAACAAGCCCTGGGTACGCAAAGCAAGTCCAACCGAGGCCGATTTCAGTGATCCGGTCAGTATTACACTTGCAGACCGCATGTATATTGATACTCAGGGGCAATCAGACAAAGCCCTGACCAGTATCAAAAGCATTGCAACATTCCGGAACAAGAAGTTCTACCAGAATCAAAACTGTCGTCTCTCTGTTTACAATGTTCCCCGCTATATCTGCGCTGCAGAATTCATCGATAACTACCTCGTTCTTCCTCGGAATTGTTTTGATGAAGTCAATGACCTTCCGACTCAGTGCGGCCATTCGCCCGTTATAACGGATGAACGTGAACAGGGATGCCCCATCCAGGTGTCTTTCAACGGTAAGCTCCGGGACGAGCAGCCCCAGGCACTCAAGGCGCTTGGAGCTCACGATTCCGGCATCCTATATGCCGCTACCGCCTTTGGCAAAACGGTGGTCGCCGCTGCTTTGATCGCTGAAAAGAAAGTGAACACACTTGTCATTGTTAACCGGAGAAACCTCCTTGATCAATGGCAGAAAAGACTCATGGAATATCTGACCATTGAAGATGCACCATCTGCAGCCACAACAGCCCGAAAGAAACATGAACAGATCGGACGGTTCTGCAGCGGAATCAATACACGCAGCGGAAAGATAGATGTCACCACCCTGCAGTCCCTGGGCAAAAATGACAACATCAAAGAGTGGATTAACGACTACGGCATGATCATCGTAGATGAGTGTCATCACTCATCAGCAGTCACCTATGAAAACATCCTGAAAACAGTCCGGGCCAAATACATCTATGGGCTGACAGCAACACCTGAACGTGCAGACAGTCATGAACCGCTGCTTTACATGTATCTTGGCCCCATCCGGTATCAGGCGGATGCGCTGACGCAGGCTATGCTGCGGCCATTCAGTCACCAGATGATTCCAAGGTTTACAGGTGGAAACTATCACTCGGATGACAAGACGCAGCTGTCGCTTGCGCAGATCTACAGTCTCATCGCAGAGGATGAGATTCGCAATGCCATGATTCTTGAGGATATCAGGGAGAACATTTCCGAAAAGCGCAGCTGTCTTGTTCTGAGTGAACGCGTTGAGCACGTCCACGTCCTTGCTGATTCGATTCGGGAAATGACGCCAAACACCTTTGTACTGACCGGCAGGATCAACAATGCAGAACGCCAGAAACAGTTACATGCCATCCAGTCAGTCAGCAAAGATGAACCCCTGGTCATCTGCGCAACTGGCCGGTATATCGGAGAAGGCTTTGACGAGGCACGGCTTGACACGCTCTTCCTGACCATGCCCATCGCCTGGAAAGGCACGCTGTCACAATATGCAGGCCGTCTGCACCGCTTGTATGAGGGAAAAGTCGAAGCCCGTATCTACGATTACATCGACAATAACACTGAAATGCTTGCGCATATGTACAATAAACGTCTCAAAGGATATGCGGGCATTGGGTATCAGCCCAGCATTCAGTTGGAAAATGCAGAGACTACCGATGTAATCTATCAGACGGATAATTACACTGACGCATTCATCTCGGATCTTCAGGATGCCGCACGCAGCATCACGATCGCCAGTCCTTATATTGCCAAAGCCTTCATCAACCGACTGCGTGAAACGCTTTACCTTGCTGTCTGTCGTCAGGTCAAAATCTCCATTCTCTGCAGCTATCCGGATGACTTCAGTGAAAGCGCCTCCGCCTCCATGCAAGCAGCCCTTGTCACCCTTAACGAACTCGGGATTTCCATCAGCCAAACACACAAAGCACCCCAGCGATATGCCGTGATTGATGATCACATCGTCTGGTATGGCGGCATCAACCTGCTC
>JAFSZW010000482.1 GCA_017458865.1 Clostridia bacterium | reverse complement strand
ATGATGTCCCACTCGTTGTTTTCAGAGAACTTGTAGGTTCCGAACAGCGCGTTGTCGTACGGAATCAGCTCAAGATTGATGCCGAAGTCCATCAGGTCGGACTGGATGGTGGTCGCGATAGCGGTGTTTACATCGGATACGTTGTACATGAGCCGGTAGGTTGCGCTGGAAACGCCGGCGGCTGCAAACAGCTCGGATGCCTTGTCGGCGTCATACTCGAAGTATTCCTCGTCATCCCATGCCGGGACATAATCCGGATACTTGCTGTTGCCAATGTCCTTGGCCAGGAGGGCTACGCCGTCAAAGGCGAACAGAGAGATATCCTCGTTGTCGATGCCGTAGGCAATCGCCTTCCTGAGGTTCGCATCGCCGAATACGTTGTTGTTGAAGATCAGGTACTTGGTGGTGTTGTCCGGGATCTGGGTGACGTTGAAGCCGTCAACATCCATGAAGTCCTTGATATAGGCGGAGTCGATCGCAGCAGAGATGTCGATTTCCCGGGTTTTGAGGGCATTGACCATCTGGACGGCGTCCGGAATGATCTTGAAGGTGATCTTGTCAACATTGTGGTTTGAGGTCAGCGGGAGAAGTTCATCCTTCTGCCAGTAGTCAGCAACGCGCTCATAAACGATGGTGGAACCGGTCTGATAGCTGGTTACACGGTACGGGCTGGTGGTTACCGGATAGGTGCCCATCTGCTCTGCATACTGCTCATAGGCCTTCTGGGTAACGATGGGGCACTCCATCAGCAGGGACTCAAGATCGCCGGCAGCCAGAGCGGTGAACTTGAAACGGGCGACATACTCGCTCAGCACCTCGACGCTCTCGACTGCGCTAAGCTTCGGGAGATTGCCGCTGGCCTTTGCCGTTTCGTAGCAGAACTTGATGTCGCTGGCAGTCAGCGGATTGCCGTCCTGGTCCTTGATGTAGTCGTAAAGTTCAACATCATAGGTCAGGTCGTCCACCTGAGTGAGTTCCTTCATCAGGCAGCCGCGGAAGGTGTCGCCTTCCTTGACCATCAGCATTTCATAGGTCGTAAACAGGATGCCGATGCGGCCCAGTCCCATGCCCTGGAACGGTCCGATGTTGCCAGGATCGCCGGCCAGGCCAACGATCACCTCAGTGCCCTGATCTGCCAGTGCGAGGCTCGACAGAGACAGGATCATTGCGAGTGCAAGAATGAGAGATAAGAACTTTTTCATGGTTTTCCGTCCTTTCTTGTTCTGTGGTTCTATAGCGAAGCGTCAGTTCCTTGACGCTCAGGCTCAGGGATGTTTTGCTCTCTGATCTGCCTCTATCTTACTTTGCGGCAAAGTCAGGAGCAAACCGTTTTAACGCGGGATTGTTGCACGCAGCGGGATAATCCTCAGATGGCTGCTGCCTGCAGCATCGTCACGGCCGACTGTGCCAGCCGCTCTGCTGCACCCGGGGCAAATGGTGAGTTGATCGCCTCATACATGAACCGTTCATAACAGCTGCGGTCTGCCATGTACTTGGCACCGCCATTGACCAGCGTCGCGACCAGCGTGTACCTGAACGGGCTCTCCCGCTTGATCCGCTGATCCGTTACATAGGTCAGTTCCGGCCGGACACCCACCAGTGCGAGATCGCCCAGCGTCACAATGGAAACCGGCTGCTCGCCTTCACCGTCCATCTCCCAGGTCAAATCCCGTGTGGGTTTCAGCTCATGGAGGTTCCGGTTCATTTTCTTGGCCGGTACGATCACAGCGGCCTCAGCCAGCTGCGGACTGCCGTCAAGTGGAATGCCGGGCTTATCAAGCAGTGCATGAACTTCATCTGCCAGCTGCATGCCCAGGGATTCCGCAATTGGAATGCCCGCCTCATGCAGGTCATTTTCTGTAAAGCTGCCATCATCTACCGGCATAAAGCCTTTTGCCCTGCGGACGGGCGCCATGTCACCGGCTGCCCCGATCATGAAAATCACGGTTGCACCGGGATACTGCGCTTCTAGTGCGGCGCAGGCGATGCCAGCAAGGTCGCCTGAGACGCATTTGCCGTCCGCAGCGCCCGTGCCGTCCAGCACAGATGATTGGACATTCAAATGCATCAGGATGGCAGCTGGATGGCCTGACACCTGCCAGTTAAGCACCGTCAGAGTCCTGTCTGCCGGCCCGGTACCGCTGCAGCCGATCCACCATCCTTCTGGCAGCTCAATGTCCCGGCTGCCGACGACAGCACTCTCGCCCTGTCGGATGCTCAGGGATGCCTCACCAACACTGCCCAGCGCCTTCTGAACGGATGCGCGCACCGTTTCCATGAGCAGTGCCTGCAGACGCTGCTTTTTTGCCCGGTCTGCTTCGGTCTTGAGGATCTGGTCCGGCATGATATGCGGCGCCGAGAAGGTGTGTGTCACAGAGATCCACACATGATCCTGCGGTGTTGCCGCTTCCCGTGCCACCAGTTCTCTGAGCAGGGTGACAACATCATCCGGCAGGGATGTCATTTCAATGGAAACATCCACAAACGGCTTCACATCGCCCAGGATGAGCGTCCGGACATGGAGCGGATGCACCTGTCGGACAAACCCTTCCGTCGGGAAAAATCCGTCATCAAACCTTATCTCGCACCGACTGCTGCCGATTCGCATTCAGGTCACCTCCTGTAATGATCTGTCAGCATTATATATATCCGATTTCTTGACAATCAAACCGTTTTTTCATAGAATTGTTGCATAACCCGGGATAATCCATCTCATCTGTTGTTCAGCTGACGCTCGGAGGTAGTCGTATGGAGATCCGCTTCGTCCGTGAGTTTCTGTCCCTTGTCGAGACGGAAAGCTATTTTGAAACCGCAGAACAGCTTTTTATCACCACATCATCTCTTTCCCGGCATATCAAAGCACTGGAATCCGAAATCGGTGTAACGCTGTTTGACCGGACAACCCGACGTGTTACGCTGAACCGCCATGGCCGTCTCTTCCTTCCATATGCAAAGGAGCTTGTTCGGATTGATGAGGAGTGCACGCAGGCTTTTGCCGCAGATCTTCATGACCATAATGCCCGGATCAGCATCGGTTCCATTCCCATGATGCGTGCATACCGGATCACCGATCTCCTGGCTGAGTATCAGTACGGCAACAAGACAACAGAACTGAACATCGAGGAAGGGGATCCGTTCAACCTTCTGCCGATGATCCGGGAAGGTACGCTGGATTTTGCCTTCATCCGGGATCCCGGCAATCTGACGGATGATATAGAGCGGCTTCCCTTTACGGAGGATTCTCTCTGCGTCATCGTTCCGGCAGATCATCCCTTTGCCGGTCGGCAGTCCCTGTCCATTTCCGATCTGAAGGACAAACCGCTCCTGATGATCGGTAAGGATGCGTTCATGTACAGACTCTGCATCAACCTATGTCATGCGGATGGATTTGAGCCCAATGTCCGGTTTACCAGTCACCGGGCCGAAAATCTCATCCACGGTGTTGAACACGGCATGGGTCTTGCCATGCTGATGCAAAAAGCGGCTGCACTCCAGATCACGGACAAGTGCAGGATGATCCGCATCACCCCTGAGGTGAAAACCCAAATTATGCTGGTCTGGCTCCGGGACCGTTCACTGCCGCTCCATCACAAGCGTTTTATTGAACTTGCCCGTGGTCTTGACTGCTGATTGTCCAACCTGCCACATGATCTGACAGGCTGGCAGCAACTGACATAATTAAAGCCGCTGAGCACCCTTTTCGGGGTGTTCAGCGGCTTTTTCAATTCT
>JAFSZW010000481.1 GCA_017458865.1 Clostridia bacterium | reverse complement strand
TCGAAGGTATGACCGCCATCTCCACAGTGGATGCACACACCTGCACTTCCATTGGCAAAAAACGCATTCAAGGACAGCGGAATCACCCGGATCAGACTTCCGAAGAATTGTGACATCCATGCAGATGCCTTCTCCGGATGCGCAACAGTGCATGTATTCGCACCGGCTGGCGGAACGACCCAGACAGCTTGCGATCAGGCCAGCAACTTGGTCCTTATAGACGAATAAATCATTCTGGCATGCTTTGGCAATGCCGATCAGGATAATAATAAAAGCAGAGGCGTAACAACCTCTGCTTTTCTGACAATGTTGGCGTATGTGTGCCTAAAACGTGTTAGAATACGTCAAATTCACGCTGGAGGCTATGGTGTGGGGAAAATTAAGACCCATGGCATGCAATGCGTTTTTGCCATACTCTACCAAAGGGAAAGAGAAACTTTAACGCTGTATGCTCAGCTTGAGTCTGGGCGTACAGTGGCGTTGGCGCTGCTCTGGACTGCGGAGCAGAGGACAAAAAGATGCTTTTGATTGCAATAAGAAGTTGTTTTGCCCAACTTTTTGCTGTTTGCTTGTGACAGGGTTGACATAAGGTGAGTATCAGGTTTAAAATAATGACGTGAAATTTTTAACCGTTTCCATATTCAAAATGCACAAAGATTGGCAGTGGCTGAGCGTATTCTATGGCGAACAGCACTGGTGCTGACACTTTGGGCACATCCTTTGGTATCCAATACCCCCTAAGCGGGGGCTTTGCATAAGGCCCATGCCTGATACAGACATGTTTCATCTGTTATCTTTGCAGGGGATGTCCTGCTTAAAAATATTGGTTTTTCTGAAAGGAGAGTATCTGTATGAAGAAATGGTCCGCTCTGTTCCTGACTCTGGCCCTGCTGCTTACGATGACCGCAGGTGTCCTGGCTGAGGACAATGCAATTCACATTCTGTTCTGGCACACCCGTGGTTCCGGAGCAAACTATGATGTCGTCACCCATGAGGTTGAGACATTCAATGCGACCATTGGTGCCGAAAAGGGCATTGTGGTTGAGGAAGCCTATCAGGGCAATTATGCTCAGCTGTGGGCAAATGTTTCCACCGCTGCCGGCGATACCGCCCCTGACGTTGTTGCGCTTGGCAACACCTATGTGCCGTACGCGCTTGATGATGACATGATCGCTGATATGGTTCCGCTTGCAGAGGCTGACGGATATGACCTGACCGGCAATGTCATGGACTGGGTGCTCCAGATCGCCGGCAACACCGACGGCGAAGTCCATTCCCTTCCGTACATCCGTTCCACACCGGTCCTGTATTACAACAAGGACATCGCGGATGAGCTGGGCATTACCATCAATGAGAATATCACCATTGATGAGCTGGTTGCATTCGGCCGCGCTGCCATGCAGAAGGATGAACTGGGCAACACCACCCGCTATGGCTTTGAGCTGCTCAAGGATTTCGGCTATTACAATGCTGCGTGGATTTATCAGCTCGGTTCTCAATTCCTGGCCGCCGAGGGCGGATCACCGGCACTCGAGGACGGAACGTTCCTCAAGGTGCTCACCGACTGGCGCAGCTGGGTAGACGAGGGCTGGTGCCGTCCGTTTGATGCCAGCAGCCAGGCAGACGGTGCTCTTCAGGAGTTCGTCGGCGGACGTCTTGCGGCATATGTCAATTCCTGCTCTGCCATGGCCGGTATCATCAAGAATGCCGAGGCAAACAACATCAACCTTGGTGTTGCCATGTTCCCGACCTACAACAAGGACAACCACGTTGCTGAAATCGGCGGCGGAAACATCTGCATCATGAGTGAGAACAAGAGCGATGAGCAGATCAAGGCTGCCTGGGAGTTTGTCAAGTTCATTATGAGCGACGCTGAACAGTACTACAACTCCATCAACACCGGCTACTGCCCGTGCACCCTCTCCGTGGCAAATGATCCGGAGATGAGCGCATTCTGGGATGCACATCCGTTCTACAGGGTTCCGTTCAACCAGCTGCTGGTTGCCGGCCGTGGACAGGAGCTTCCGGCACTTGCACAGGGCCAGACGTTCATCCAGGCCTGCGAGGATACCGCCGGCATGCTGATTCAGGCACAGGAGATTACGCCTGAGGAGGCTGTCCAGCGCCTGGTCGATGAGGAGTCCCGCATCATCTGGTAATTTCCAAGACTCTTCTATCGCGTCTCGCCGGTTTGCGCCGGCGGGGCGCTTTTCAGTTGGAACATCACTTGTCCGAACCTGTACCGCACAGGATGAACGGACGGAGGATTGAGGTACGATATGGCACAAATTGTTTTTGATAAAGTCGGAAAATCCTTTGGAAGCACAAAGGTCATTGAAAACCTGGATCTTACCATTGAAGACGGCAAGTTTACCGTTCTGGTCGGTTCCTCCGGCTGCGGCAAGACGACGCTCCTCAGGATGATCGCCGGCATTGGACCGGCAACCTCCGGTCATATTTATATGGATGGGAAGGACATTACCCACCAGCCGCCGGAGAAGCGGGACATCGCCATGGTGTTCCAGAACTACGCTATCTATCCGACCATGAGCGTACGCGAGAATATAGAGTTCGGACTGAAGAACAAGAAGGTCCCGAAGGAAGAGCGGGAGCGCCGCATCCGGGAGTATGCGGAAATCGTCGGCATGACGCCGTATCTGGACAGAAAGCCATCCGATCTTTCCGGCGGTCAGCGTCAGCGGATTGCGCTTGCGCGGGCTATGGTCAAAAAGCCGAGCGTTTTCCTGATGGATGAACCGCTCAGCAACCTGGATGCCAAACTGCGTGCCGCAATGCGCGTGGAGCTGATTGAGCTGCAGCGCCGCCTGGGAACAACATTTGTCTATGTCACGCATGACCAGATTGAGGCCATGTCTATGGCGGATACAATTGTTCTCATGGAAAAAGGCGAGATTCAGCAGATCGGCACGCCAGGGGAGATTTATCACGAACCGGCTAATGTGTTTGCGGCGCAGTTCATCGGCACACCGCCCATGAACATCCTTGAACTTGGCGACCCGCAGTCGCACAAGTACGGCGTCAGGCCGGAATCGGTCATCCTGAACAGTGAACGCCTGCCAGATATGGCCTTTTATCGCCGGGGCCGCATCATCACACGGGAGATGCTGGGCGCCGAAACGCAGTTTAAGGTCCGGCTGTCCGATGGCGTGACCATCATGGTCAAGAATGACCGCGAGGATTTGATGGAAAACCAGGATGTGTGGGTTATGGCAGAGCCGAGGCGTGTTCATTTCTTCGGCAGTGACGGCAAACACATCGGCCACGGCAAACCTTCTGAACTGATGGACAAGCTGGGAGGGACCTCAGAATGACCAAAGCAACAACTGACATCGAGCGGGCACAGATGAAGGAACTGCGCAGAATCCAGCTGAGGAGCTGGGCCATCAGTTATCTGATGATCCTGCCGGCGATTGCCTTTTTGCTCGTCTTTGTCATTTATCCCACCGTCAGCATGTTCATCATGAGCCTGTACTATGGAAATGCCAAGAATCCGTACAAGAAGTTCCTTGGCCTGGCTAATTACCAGATGCGCAATGACTTCTTTGTTGCCCTGCGCAATACCGTTGCCTATACCGGCATGGCGCTTGTGCTGATCATGGTCTTTTCCATTCTGCTGGCACAGTGGATGTACAAGAGCCGCAAAATCAATAATGTGGCGCAGACGGTCTTTTTTACACCGCACCTTGTTGCGGGCCTTTCCGCCGGTTTCATCTGGAGCTGGCTGATGCGCAGTGAATCATACGGTCTGTTCAATACAATTCTTAATTCGCTCGGCATCCCCAGCGTACGCTGGCTGGATGACTCAAGCGTCGCCATGTTTTCCATCGTGCTCATGAATACCTGGAAGAATGTCGGCTATTACTGCCTGATTATCATGAGCTCTATGAAGAGCATTCCGACTGAGATTTATGAATCCGCCATCCTGGATGGATCCTCATCAGTCAAGACGTTTTTCAAGCTTACGATCCCCATGATCAGCCCCCAGCTGTTCTTCCTGCTGATCACCATTACCACCGGCTCTTTCAAGGTATTTGATTCCGTCAGAATCATGACCAACGGCGGACCCGGCGATTCCACCCGCGTGCTCAGCATGTATATCTATGATTACGCGTTCCAGCGCAACAATACACTGGGATACGCATGTGCGGCCGGCGTCATCATGATGCTGATCATGGTCGCGGTAGCCGCATTTGACTTCGGATTCGTCGAAAAGAAAGTCCATTACCAGTAAAGGGGGAGAGGCAAGTGAAAGCGATAAAGAACTATTTTCTCCAGCCCAGGTGGGGACTTCAGCTTTTCAGCGACATCATGAAGATCCTGGCAATGATTGCCTTTGTCTTTCCGTTTTTCTGGATGATCATTACCGCATTCAAAACCTATCCGGAAAGCATAAAGGTGCCGCCGACAATGTGGCCGCAGGAATGGTCGCTTGAGGGATACATTACCACGTTCAACTCGGGTCTCAACATTCTCAATTATGCGAAGAACACGGTCATTGTGACCGCCTCTGTCATCGTTCTGCAGCTGGTCATTATGGTGCCTGCAGCCTATGCGTTTGCAAAGCGTGATTTTCCGCTCATGGGGTTCTGGTTTGGCATCGTACTGGTTGCGTTTATGATCCCGCTTCAGCTGACCTATATACCGGTCTTCCTGCGCATGCAGGATCTCAATCTGATCAACACGCTCTGGCCGCAGATCCTGCCCATGGGCGCGGATGCTTTCGGCATCTTCATGCTGCGGCAGTCCTTCAAGCAGATTCCGGATGAGATCATCGAGAGCGCAAAACTGGACAGCGCGGGCGAGATGCAGATCATGCTGAAAATCATGCTGCCGATGTGCAAGAGCGCCATGGTTACCATTGCCATGTTCTCATTTATCGGTACGTGGAACGCCTATTTCTGGCCGCTCGTCATGACAAGGACGGAATCTGTCCGTCCGCTGACCATGGCCATTGAACGCCTGAATGATGCGGAACTCGGCATACACTGGAACACCATCATGGCAGCCAATACGCTGCTGGTCGTGCCTATCCTGATCATCTTCATCTTTGCAAGCAAAAAGATCATTGAAGGCTTTGCATACCGGGGCGTCAAATAGGTCTGAGTCAACAGGGAGCATGTCTCCCTGCTTTTCCGTGAATGGCATATCTGCCTGCAGCAGGATGCCCCGTCAGGCCCGCCTGCGTTCTGCATCCGGTCCGCTTTGGACATTGGTTTGACTGGCCGGCTCAGACGGGATTCACAAAAAGTGCTTTTTTTTCGAAAAAATCCCCCTGCGTCATGGGTTGCTTGTGACGCTGCGTCATGAGCTATATCTGCCGCGAAGGAGGCGATAAGCTGTGTCAAAATACACGACAGGTGAGATCGCGAAGCTTTGCGGCGTAACTGTCAGAACGGTCCAGTATTACGACAATCGCGGGATCCTTGTGCCCGCTGAGCTGTCCGAGGGCGGCAGACGGCTGTACTCAGAGTCCGATCTTGAACGGCTCAGAATCATCTGCTTTCTCAGGAACCTGGGACTGCCGATTGATTCGATTTCCCGGCTGCTGTCTGAAACAGACCCGGGCAGTGTCATTTCACTGCTGCTAGATCAGCAGGAGGCGACACTGAGGGAGGAAATCGGGGAGCGGCAGGAGAAACTGGGAAAACTTGAGATGCTGCGGCGCGGGCTCAGGCATGTTGAATCTGTATCTGTCGAATCCATTGGTGACATAGCCTATACAATGTCAAACAAAAAGTCGCTCAGAAAGATCCACATGACAATGCTGATCAGCGGTATTCCAATCACGTTGCTACAGTGGGCCGCCATTTTTCTCTGGATCATGCGCGGCATCTGGCAGCTGTTTGCACTCTGGGTGCTTGTTGCTGTGCCTTACGGCATACTGATTTCCCGTTATTATTTTGATCATGTGGCATATCTCTGCCCGCAGTGCCACTCCGTGTTCAAACCGGCGCTCCGGGAGGCATTCTGGGCAAGGCATACACCCAATACGCGAAACCTGACGTGCACCTGTTGCGGTCATCATGGTTTCTGCGTTGAGGTTGCACGGACAGATCATGCCCAGGAAGATAGCACATCTGAGCGAAACCAGTAAAGCATAGGAACCTCAGATGAAACGCCGCGGGCTGCCATATATCAGGCAGCCTGCGGAGTATCAAGGATGTTCCAGAATAGCGGTCTGGCATGACCAATGACACAGCAGGGATACGCAGTTATGATGAACCGTACACCGGGATGCAAATGGTTAAACGTAGAAATACGATTTCTTCCATCAATGACTGGATGACGAAATTTCAGGCTGAATGATTCCTCGCTGACCGGTATCATGGTATACTGGTCAGACTGCGTTGTTTCCTGTGTCCTGGAACAATCCCCGGCCTATTCTCTGGAATTTCGGGGTGATCGGGCCTGCAAACGAGAAAAGGAGGCAGAGTACCTATCCTGCGTGACTGCTGTGGGATAAGTGCTCAGAATGATTTCATGAAAACACTGATTGAACTGTATGACGATCGCCCGATTGAAAATGTACTCAGCACGGAGGTATTCCATCCTGATGTGACGGTGTTCGTGTGCCCTCCGGATATTGCGTCAAATACGCCGCTTCACAACCGGATAAGGGAGTACTTCAAGCACAGAGGCATTCATCATGAATGCGTATTTCTGGGCGCCAGCCTTGTGGATACAAATGCGGTCGTCAGGAAGCTCCAGCAGATCATTGAGCGTTATCCGGACTGTGCACTCGACATCGCAGGCGGAACGGAGGCGGCGCTCTTTGCCGGCGGACTCCTAAGTGCGGAATATGATCTCCCGGTTTTCACCTATTCGCGCAAGCGGAACCGTTTCTACAACATAAGGAATGCACCGTTTGCCGATAACCTGCCATGTACTGTGGAACTGAGCGTGGAGGACACATTCCTCATGGCAGGCGGCAGCATGCATCAGGGCAGGGTGGATAACGATATTCTGGCACAATATCTGCACCTGTTTGATCCCTTCTTCAAACTGTTCCTTGAACACCGCCGCAACTGGCCGAAGGCAGTGACCTACATTCAGCGGATCTCCCAGAAGGAGACACAGCCGCTTCATGCAGAGGGCGCACCTGTCGTTAAGGGGGAGCACGGCGGACGGATCAGCGTACCTGCGGAACTGCTTGAGGGGCTGGCGGAAATCGGGATGATCACCGGCCTTTCCATCTCAGATGGCCATGTAAGCTTCGACTTTACAGATGCCCAGACCAGGTCCTGGCTGCGTGATGTGGGAAGCGTCCTCGAGCTGTACATCTATAAAGCGTGTCTGGATGCAGGAATTTTTACCGATGTAAGGACGAGTGCGGTGGTTGACTGGCTTGGCCTCAAGCCGGGGCGGGAGAGTGTAACCAATGAACTGGATGTGATGGCATCCGCCGGGATTCGCTCAGTCTTTATCTCGTGCAAAACCTGTGATGTCAAAACAGAAGCGCTCAATGAACTGGCTGTCCTGAGAGACAGATTCGGCGGACAGATGGCACAGGCGGCCATAGTAACGGCTGAAAATGGCCGTGCACCCATGCGCCACAGAGCCATGGAATTGGGAATAGATGTCATTGATCTGAATGATCTCAGTCATCCGGCCACGCTGAAACAGCGGATTCACGCACTGCTCAGATGATTCGGCCTGCATTTTTCGCGATTAATCTCAAAAACAGGTTAAGAATAAAAAATTCTTGCACAGCTTGGCTGTGCAAGACGATTTTTATTAATTCAGTTTTACAATGGCCTCATACGGCTGCAGATAGCCCTTCTGATGGCTCGGATAATTGGAGATGAGTTCTTCTCCAACCGTCTCATCCATCAGCGTGCAGGGCACCTTGTGGTCGGTCCAGTTCAGTGCCACGGTCAGCACTTTTCCTTCATATTCACGCCTGTACGCCCAGACGTTGGGATCATCCTCAAGCAGCGGCGTAAACGATCCGTATACGATCACCGGATGATGGTGACGCAGCTCGATCAGGCGGCGGTAGTAATGATACACGGAATTTGGATCCTTTACCTGATCCTCCGCATTGATGAGCAGATAGTTTTTGTTGACCGGCAGCCAGGGCGTCCCGGTAGTAAAGCCCGCATTCGGGAGGGTATTCCACTGCATGGGCGTGCGGGCATTGTCACGGGAAATGCGGGCAAAATAGCGCAGCATGTCCTGCGCATCCACGCGGCCGCTCTCCACCCACTGATGCCATGCATTGTGGTTTTCAACGTCCTGATACTGATCCACTGAGGTAAAGTAGATATTGGTCATGCCCAGTTCCTCGCCCTGGTACACATAGGGCGTGCCCCTGAGGGTATGGATCAGCGTAGCCAGCATCTTGGCGCTGACGCAGCGGAACAGCTCACTGTCGTTGCCGTACCGGCTCACCTGTCTGGGCTGGTCATGGTTCCCCAGATAAACGGTATTCCAGGCCTTGCCCTGCAGGTTGATCTGCCGGTTGTTCAGTGTTTTCCGCACATCTGCCAGTGGTGCCCCATGATCACTCCATTTGCCGAGTTCCGTTCCGTCATTGAGCCCGTCATTGTGCTCAAATCCGAATACCATGTTCAGTTCCGTGCCCTCATTGTTTGCATACTGAATAGCATTATCTGTATTGCCGCTGGTTTCACCTACGGTCAGCAGATCATACTTGTCGAGGACGCGTTTACGCATTTCCTGCAGATAGGCATGCGTAGTCGGCGTATGCATGCAGAACGGCGAAAAATCACCGTACAGTGCGCCGGGGCTTACCGGTCCGTCCTCAAAGCTTTCCTTGCCGATCATGCCAATGACATCCATCCGGAATCCGTCGATTCCCTTGTCACACCACCAGCACATCATGTCAAAGATTCCATCCCGGACTTTGGGATTGGCCCAGTTCAGATCTGGCTGCTCTTTGGTAAACAGATGCAGGTAATACTGTCCGCTTCCCTCGTCATATTCCCAGGCGGATCCGGAGAAGCAGCTGCCCCAGTTGTTGGGCGGGCCGCCGTTGACGCCATCCCGCCAGATGTAGTAATCCCGGTACGGATTGTCCTTTCCTTTGCGGCTCTCCACAAACCATTTGTGTTCATCTGATGAATGATTGGCGACCAGGTCCATGACCAGTTTCATTCCCCGGGCATGGATCTCTGAAAGCATGCGGTCAAAGTCTTCCATGGTGCCGAATTCGGTCATGATTGCCCGGTAATCCGAGATATCGTAGCCGTTATCATGGTTGGGAGAGGCATAAATCGGGCTGCACCAGATTACATCCACGCCGAGATTCTTGAGATAATCCAGATGTTCGGTGATTCCGTTCAGGTCACCGATGCCATCTCCGTTGGAATCGGCAAAGGAACGGGGATAGATCTGGTAGACAACTGCTTCCTTCCACCAGGCTTTTTTCTCTGTATACATGTGTTCTCCTTTTTCGGGTATTGCATGCATCAGGTAAACCTGACGCTGTGCATCATGTGAGTCCGGACTGGCGCTCAGCTGAGCGGTCCCGTCTGTTAGAGGTTATCCTGTAGCCAGCACTTTAACCGGCTAACATGATGATCTGTCACAGATTTCGATTAAAACAGGGGCAGGTATGGCCTGCCCCATATGGGTCGAATTACTTGATCGAGCCTTCCACCATACCCTTGACGATATACTTCTGTGCGAAGATATACAGGATGATGATGGGCAGCATGGCCAGCAGGGTGGAAACCATGATGAGGTTCCACTGCTTGACAAAAGAGCCGTTGAATCCCTGAACAGCCAGCGGAATGGTCCGGATATCACCGGAGGCACCCAGCAGCAGCAGGGGCAGCAGATAGTCATTCCAGATCCACAGGCCGTTGAGCACCAGAACGGTGACAAACACCGGCTGCAGCAGCGGGAACACGATGCGGAAGAATGTCCCGGCGCGGGAGCATCCGTCGATATCGGCCGCCTCTTCGAGTTCAAGCGGAACGCCCTTGATAAAGCCGTGGAAGATGAAGATACTCATTGCCTCGCCGAATCCAAGATAGGCAAAGATGATGCCCTGATAGGACCGCAGCATGGGAATGTGAATGAAATCACCTACCGTCTTGAACCAGGTCAGCAACGGGAACATGACAACCTGGAAGGGAATAACCATTGCAGCCACGTACATGAGGAACAGCACATTGCTCCAGCGGGTCTTGTTGCGGACCAGCACCCATGCAGCCATGGCAGAGAAAATGGAAATCGCCGCCAGGGAGAAAATGGTGATAATCAGGCTGTCACGTACAGAGGTCAGGAAGTTAAATGTCGGATTGTTCCATACGTCCGAAATGTTCGTAAAGAGGTTGGCCGGATTCTCCGGGAAACCAACCGGTGAGTTGATGATTTCGGCATTGGTACGCATGGAGTTCAGAAGAACGATTGCGAAGGGGAGCATGAACAGGATAAAGAGGAGCAGCGTAAGAATTTCAAGCGCGATTCGACGTCCCGGATGCGGGATGGAACCTGCCATGCGCTCAATCTGCTCGGGCTGTTTCTTTGCCATTACGCCTCAACCTCCTTGCTCTTGTTATAGGAAACCTGGATAATCGAGAACACGGTCAGAACGATGAAGAAGAGAACTGCCTTTGCCTGGCCCTGTGCCATGTTATTGTACTTGAAGGCGGTCTGGTAAATGTTCAGGGCAAGCAGCTCAGAGGACTGAACCGGCTTGTTCATGAACACGCCGACAGGACCGCCGTTGGTCAGGGCAACGTTCACGTCGTACATCTTGAAGCTGTTGGTCAGCGTCAGGAACAGGGAGATCGTAAAGGCGTTGGCCATCAGCGGGATCTGAATCCGGGTGATCCTCGTCCAGTACGTGGCACCATCCACCTCGGCCGCCTCGAGAACGGACTTCGAAATATTCTGGATGGCTGCCACGTAGATCAGCATGATATAGCCGGCATACTGCCAGGTATTGACCGTGACCATGGTAAACATAACCGTGTCTTTGCTGGTCAGCAGGGACTTACTCAGGAAATCCCAGTGAATGCTCTGGCCGATCGCAGGCAGAATGCTGCTGAAAATGAACTGCCAGATCAGGCCAAGCACGATACCGCCGATCAGGTTCGGAACGAAGAAACCGGCACGGTAGACGTTCCGTCCGCGAATCTCGCTGGTCACCAGCAGGGAAATGACGAAAGCCACTACATTGACCGTAATGATGTTAATGACTGTAAATTCAAGCGTTTTGAGGAATGAGTGCAGGAAGGCCGGCTCCGTGAAAATGACCTTGTAATTGTCAAGGCCTACCATTTTCGTGAAGGTTCCGGTGCCCTGCCAGTCCGTAAAGGAATAGAAGATTCCGTAGATGAACGGAATGATGATAACCATAATGAACGCAAGAATGGTGGGCAGCAGAAACAGAAATTCTGTCAGCTGGCGCCGCTGTTTGCTGGTCATATGGATTCCCCCTTTTTCTTTGTCCTGTGCGGTTAATGCCATAGCAGAAACCATGCCAACCACACAGCACCCGTTTAACAAAAAGGGGCCGCAACCAAAGGAATACTGGTGCGGCCCCCGCAGGTTATTCAGATATCACTGTTTACTTGGGAATACCGGCGATGGCATCCTTCATCATGATTTCGAAGGTATCCACGTCGATTGCCTGCTGGGCCAGCAGCTCATAGATGGGACCAAGGGTGCCCATGCCAAAGCCGTCGGGCAGCTTGTACTGCTGCCAGTCATAGGTCTTGCCAGCGGCGTTCCATTCCATAACGGACTTGGAGAGCGGGGTGGCGGGCGCCAGGGTTACGTTGGTGAACGCAGGCACCATAGCGGCCTTGTTGACCATGTAATCTGCACCGTCTTCGCTGGTGGCCAGGTAGTTCAGATAAGCAACAGCCTCATCCTTGTTGCCGTTTGCATTGACAACATACCAGGAGGGAGGATTGACCAGGATGCCGTCGGTGTCCTCATGCAGGAATGCATGGGGCGCATAGGCGATCTCGAAGCTGGGGTTCAGCTGAACGAGGGAGGGATCCATCCAGTTGCCCTGATGATAGAAAGCGGCCTTGCCATTGGCGAAAGCAGCCAGCTGAGCATCCTGGGTGCCGTTGAGCAGCATGTCCTGCGTGCTGTATTTGAACAGCAGGTCAACATACTGGCAGTAATCGTGGAAACGGGCCTCGTCCACCTGGCCGGCCATAACCTGGTCGATATAGGTGGTGTCGTTGCGCTCGTTGCCGAGGGTCAGATAAACGTTGAAGTTGTGCAGACCGGTAACCCAGGTCATGCCAGGCACTGTGCC
>JAFSZW010000480.1 GCA_017458865.1 Clostridia bacterium | reverse complement strand
TTGAACGAAAGGAAGTATAGCGAATCTCGAAAACCAAAAGGTCGCTTTACGAGCCCGAAAAGCGACATTTTGGGAAAATGGCAATTTTTTTTTGAAAAGCCGCACAAGCCTCAAAACGGGTTTGACCATGCTCTGGATGGGGCAATTATCTGCGCTGAAGATCACTGTGGGTTGTGGGGTCTCAAAGCATGAAAAAAGGCAAAAGGGCACATGATTGCCCTTTTGCCGATCGTTGGATTGTCTGGAGTTGCCTGTTTCCCCGGACAGATCTTGCAGTGCAAGACAAGGAATGATGCAGGATTTGCCGCGTTTCAGGGAACGAAGGCGGGAAAATCAGATCATTTTCTGGAACGCTCGGAACTGCCTTGCGGTTTCCTTTGTAAGCTGTTCAACAGGAAAGCTTTTAATCATTTCACGGAAGTCGTTGGGAAGATGACGGAGGTCGGTGGTTTTCGCTGCGGAAAGGATCGCTTTCGCATATTCTTCCAGTTCAGGCGAGACACCATCAGAACCTCGATTCCCCAGGGTTTTTGCCATCTCCTGGACCATTTCCTCGAGCTCAGGAATGGCTGGCTTTTCAATCAGCCGGATGTTCATCTTCTGACAGAAATCGCTGAGCAGGGCATAGGTATGTCTGCCGCTGTAGGTAATCCTGGCAGGCAGAATCTGCAGCCGGCCCAGGAGCACTTTCTGAATGAAATCGTTCAGAATTCTTGACCAGACGGTAGTATAGTCCTCGTCCCGTGCGCGCAGTTCCATGCAAGGATTTGTAAACAGTTTGTACGCCGGATAATAGGCGACGAGGGCTTCAGGCAAGGCAGCTGTGTTTTCCTCCGCGATGGCAGTCGGCAGTACGGTCAGCATACAGTGAAGGTCATTTTTCTGGGGCAGCTTGCTGAGGCGATGCATAAGTAACTGATTGGTGAAGGGGACGGGATCCAATTCGTACCGGAAAGGCGGGAGCGTATGCTGGGATTCCACCCATTTTCCGTTCACAAGCTGTAAACAGGGGATGCATCTGGTCTCAGGCGAGACGTCCGGCAGTCGGTCAAAATGATGCAGATGGGTTTCCTCAAGGGCTTTGAAAGCTGCAAGCATTTCCTCAAGCAGCTGAATACGCTTTGGATCGCGGACGGAAAACGGCTGACGGAAAGGGCGTCTGTCGATGAAGATGGGGATATCTTTGTTTCCGGTGATGGTCCTGTTGTGCTTTTTCAGGTAGGCGTTAAGATCAGCCTGCTGCTCTGGAAGGGTATGATCGTCACGGCTGAGGAAGGCACACTGAACGCCATCTTCATCAAAGACGTTGAAAGAATCGTCGCAGGTCGGCCATTCATTGGGCGGGAGTGAATAGGAAGATGGGTTGCACATGTTATGGATAAACAGAAGGCCGGATTCCCCGATAAACCCGGAAAGGGCAGGGAATTCATTCATGGAGCCGGTTACGAAGCAGTATATGACCTGATCGTACGTCGGTGAATGGAATGCAAAGATCTGAGTGGACCGGATGGAATTCCATGGGGCAAGATCAAATACATCAAAGGCATTGCGGTACAGGTTGTCAGAAAACATGGCAGAGGCTCCTTTCAAAAGAATTAGGGGCGCCGGACGGACCACGTGAGACATGGACCGGACGTGCGGAGGGACTGCAGAGCAAAGGCCCTTCTTGCCTGCTGCCGGACGGGCAGCAGGCAAGAGGCTGTCAGTGTCAGGCCTCAAGGCCGGGCAGGATATGCTGCCAGACGAGGTCAAGCACGAGCTGTGTGCGCTCGGTATGTTCCGTGATAATCAGGATGGCATCCTGTTTCGGCATGACAATGCCGAACTGTCCGTACATGCCATCTGCACGGAATACGCCCTCCGGCTGACAGCGCCAGTACTGGAAGCAGTAGCCGCAAAGCCAGTCGTGGCCGGTTGCATCATAGACCGGGTTTTTCGTCTCAATCTGTTTGGCAGTGGCGATATCAAACCAGGCGGCATTGAGCAGCTGCCTGCCCTGCCACATGCCTTTGTTCGCGACAAACTGGATAAACCTGGCCATGTCCTCGGTCCGCAGCTGGTAGCCGGCACCGCCGTATTCTGTGCCGTCCGGGGTGGTCATGCGCATGCGTGTCTGGATACCCAGGGGATCAAGGAGGCGCGGCTGCAGATAGGCGGTCAGGTTCTGGCCGGTCCGGCGGCGGAGCGCAGCGCAGAGCATGTTGGTGCCCATGGTGTTGTACTGGAACATGGAACCTGGCGCATATTTGAATTCGTGCGAAAGGAAGTTGCAGATCCAGTCGCCGTCATAGTCGCGGGGCTCTGTTTCGTGTCCGCAGCTCATGGTGAGCAGATCACGGATTGTCGCTTTTGCCAGGTTGTCTGAAACGGTGGCGGGGACTTCGTCCGGGAAGAGATCCACCAGACGGTCGGTGAGCGCAAGGCTGCCTTCCTCTACAGCAAAGCCAATTGCCGTTGATGTCAGGCTCTTGCTGAAGGACCACATGTCGTGGAATTCATCCGGACTGTGGGGTGCCCACCACTTTTCAAAGCAGACCTTCCCGTATCTCAGGAGCATGACACTGTGCAGGTCAATGGATTCTGCGGCAGCGGCGTCAAGAAATGCCTGGATGGCCCCTTCTTTTACGCCGACAGAGGCGGGGGAAACGCGCTCAAAAGTGAAAGCCATACGATGTGCCTCCTTTGGTTCAATGCCGGGCATTCCAGGGTACTGTTGAGGAATGACATGGGCGCGGCTGCCTGGGTCAGCGCCTGCTCCGGACGGTATACATCAGGACACGGGAGTTGTCCTTTTCCGTAAAGCCGAGCGATTTCCAGAAATCAAAGGCTTCCTTGTCAATTGCCTCCTCTGGATATCCTCCGCCGCTGCCCATCAGGAAGTCGATATCCTCTTTGGTGAACTTGTAATCGGGACCGTAGGGGAGTTCATCGTCCTTCGTCGAGTCTGCATTGCCAAATCCGCTGGAATTAAACATCTTGTTTATGAGATGGGAGTGATGGAGTATCAGATTCTGTTGATGCTGCCTGGTTTCCTCGTCTATCTCATAG
>JAFSZW010000479.1 GCA_017458865.1 Clostridia bacterium | reverse complement strand
TGCTCGGGGAAGTTCAGCATGGTCAGGTGGTCGCCGTTCAGATAGGGCTCGCACTCGGCACCGTTGATTACAAGCTTGTCGACCTTGCCGATACCGCCGCGGACCTTAAACGCAGTCGGGAACATGGCGCCGCCCATACCGACAACGCCTGCTGCACGCATTCTGTCCAGAATATCATCGGGATCCTTCAGTTCTTCCTCCGTGAGGGGTTTAAGATCTTCGCAGGGGGTATCCTGAAAGTCATTTTCAATAACGACTGACATGATCATATCCCCCAGGGGATGCGGACGAGGTTCAACGGCAACCACTTTTCCGGAAACGGAAGCGTGAACCGGCGCGGAAACAGGTGCTGGGTTCTCTCCGATCATCTGGCCCATCTTGACATAATCGCCTTTGTTGACCAACGGCTTGTTCGGTGCACCGATGTGTTGGATCATCGGGATAACGACCTGGGCAGGCGGTGTTATGACAGTCACCGGTACTTCCGGCGCTTTCATATAATTGGGATGTACGCCGCCCTTAAACGTGTGGGACATAAGCTTCACCTCAACATTTTTTCCCAAATTAATACGTTTTATTCTAGCATAATTCGTTCCTGCTTGTCTACCCATATTTGGTGGATTTTACAGGATAAGTTTATAACAATACATGCATATCTTGTAGCTTTTTGTGATATTTAACAAACTATATATTCTGTTGAAAAAAATCCTGTTTTCGATATAATATGATCATAACAAAAGGGAGGTCAGTATGAAAGCTATCGTCAGTGTTTTTGCCAAAGACGCCAAGGGCATCACGGCTTACGTCACTTCACTGCTTGCGGAAAGAGAGATCAACATCCTTGACATCAGCCAGACGCTGATGCAGGAATACTTCACCATGATCAGGCTTGTCGATATCACCGACTGCCCCTGTTCTTTCCATGAACTGGCAGAATGGCTTGCCGCAAAAGGACAGGAACGTCTGCTGGATATCCATATTCAGCGTCAGGACATTTTTGAGGCGATGCACCGCATATGAGCTACTTACTCAACAGCAGTGAGATCCTGCAGACGATCGATATGATCAACCAGCAGCATCTGGATGTCCGCACCGTAACCATGGGCATCAGTCTGCTCGACTGTGCTTCGGATTCCCTTTCCGACTGCTGCAGCCGTGTTTATGACAAGATCTGCACAAAGGCTGAACATCTGGTGCCGGTCTGCGAAGAGATCGAGAAAGAGTTCGGTATTCCGATCGTGAATAAACGCGTCTCTGTTACCCCGATTTCGCTGGCTGCGGCCAGTTCGCATGCTTCGGATTATGTTCCTCTTGCCCTCACCCTGGATCGTGCGGCACAGTCCCTGGGGATCAATTTTATCGGCGGTTTTTCTGCCCTTGCTCAGAAAGGATTCACAGAAAGCGATCATTCTCTGATCCGCTCGATTCCGGAAGCATTGACACGAACGGCTCTTGTCTGCGGAAGCGTGAATGTCGGCTCCACAAAAGCCGGCATCAACATGGACGCCGTTCAGCTTATGGGCCAGATCATCCGCAGAACAGCGGATATCGATCCTTTTGGCTGTGCCAAGCTCGTGGTCTTTGCCAATGCTGTGGAGGACAACCCGTTTATGGCCGGTGCCTTCCACGGGGTCGGAGAGCCGGAATGTGTGATCAATGTCGGTGTATCCGGGCCGGGTGTAGTTGCTCATGCGCTGAGAAACTGCAAAGGAGAAAAGATCGATACCGTATCCGAAACGATCAAACGCACCGCCTTCAAGATTACGCGCATGGGTCAACTGGTTGCGCAGGAGGCATCCCGCAGACTGAATGTCCCGTTCGGCGTTGTGGATCTTTCTCTGGCGCCTACGCCGGCAGTCGGCGACAGTGTAGCCGAGATCCTTGAACTGATCGGCCTTGAACACTGCGGCACACATGGTACCACGGCCGCACTTGCTCTTTTGAATGACGCCGTTAAAAAAGGCGGGGTCATGGCATCCAGCCATGTCGGCGGGCTGAGTGGAGCCTTCATCCCGGTATCGGAAGACGCCGGCATGATCCGAGCCGCAGCAGACGGCCATCTGACGATCGACAAGCTCGAAGCGATGACCTGTGTATGTTCGGTCGGTCTGGATATGATCGCAGTCCCCGGTGACACGTCGGCAGAAACGCTTGCGGCAATCATTGCCGATGAAGCGGCGATCGGTATGATCAACAACAAGACAACGGCAGTCCGTCTGATCCCTGCTGTGGGCAAAGACGTCGGAGATCGGATCGATTTCGGCGGCCTCCTGGGTTCTGCGCCGGTCATCTCCCTGCATTCCGGTTCAGCCTCGGAATTCATATCCAGAGGCGGACGCATCCCGGCCCCGATCCACAGTCTTCGCAATTAACAAAGAAGAATCCACCGATTCGATGTGTCGGTGGATTCTTCTTTTCCTGTGTGTCGATTACAGCTTTGATACGATCTTGGCGGCGCGGCGGCCGAAGGTCATGGTGCGGCCGCAGGCCAGACCGGTAAAGAGGTTCGGGTAAGTCTGCGCAAAGAAACCGCCGGTACAGTCGCCGGTCGCATACAGGCCTTCGATGGGTGTTCCGTCCTCGCGAATGACCTGCATATCGGTGTTGATGCGGCAGCCGTTCAGCGTGGTAAGATGCCAAGCGCAGGTACGAATGCCATAGAAAGGTGCCGTGTCGACCGGGGTCATGCGGTGCGGCGCCTTGCCGTAATCCTCGTCAACGCCTTTGGCGCAGAGCTCGTTATAACGCTCAACGGTGGCAACCAGATTGTCTGCAGGGATATTCAGCTTCTCTGCCAGTTCCTCGAGAGTATCAGCTTTCTGCAGATAACCCAGTTCGAGATGGGAATTCTCCCCTTCCGTCATCTGTCCCCAGACATAGTCATAAGGCATATTGCTCTCCGCACCATTTGGGAACTTGAACAGACGGCAGCAGCCAACTTCGTCAAACTGTTCGCAGTATTCCTTGTTGTTGGCGTCGAAAATGTCGACATAGG
>JAFSZW010000478.1 GCA_017458865.1 Clostridia bacterium | reverse complement strand
GAGGTCAACGAGGTGACGCATGTGTCCGGCATTACAAGGGATGAGTGGGCAGCAATGCGACAAAGCTGCCATGACTGAACAGATACCTGTGGCCGGGTGCGTATCCAGGACAGAACGCCGCAATTGAGTGGTCCTGTCATTTGACACGGGACGATTTCGCAGGGGCTATGAGGCATGGAAAAGGACAGGTATGAACAGGAAATTGATTAACTGGATTGGACTGACCGGGGTCATTGCCTTTCTTTCGTATACGGCGGCGGTGCTCTTTTCGCCGCTGGCCTATCCGGGATACAACTGGATGGCGCAGGCAGTCAGTGATCTGTCGGCTGAGATGGCGCCATCCAGAACGCTGTGGAACCAGCTGGCTGCGCTCTATGGAAAGTGCAGTATTCTCAGTGCTACATGCGTGTCTATATTTGTTCAGGATACGAAAGTGTCAACCAGGCTTTTCCGCATCGGCATTCACCTCTTCTCAACCATGAACTGGGTATCCTCAATAGGCTACTCAATGTTTCCCCTGGCCGACAGCGGTATGGAAATCGCCTCTTTGCAGGAAGTGATGCATGTCATAGTGACGGCACTGGTTGTCCTGCTGTCCATTGTCTCTCTCATTCTCCTGATCATTGCGGGATGCAGAAATCCGGAGGTGAGGCATATCGGGATCGTTGCGGCACTTGCATTTTTCATGATGCTGGTGGGTGCGGTTGGCCAGGGACTGGTCAGCCATGCATATTTCGGTGTAGTGGAGCGTTTCAGCGTATTTTCTGCTGTTGGATTCAATGCTGTGCTTGGCTGGCAGCTGTTCAGGGGATTCCCTGGAATCAGCCGTGAAGAGGCATGACAATATGGACAGATTCGGAAAATTATCCGGGCAAAAATCAACTTGGAGGACGCATATGATACTGGTGGAACCAACCATGGAATATGATGCGCAGGTGCAGGCATACCGGCGAGAATTTCTGACTTCCGGCGGATCTATGGACGGTTGTGGTTCGCTTCGCCGCTTTGATCGTACAAAGGACTGGATAGATCAGATTGAGGCACTCAAAAGGCCTGAAACAACCCCGCCTGACCTTGTCCCGATGACGCAGTACATCTACGTGAGGGAATCTGACAGGAAGATTGTCGGCGTCATCCAGATCCGGCATTCTTTCAACGAATTCCTTGAAAAGTACGGGGGACACATCGGCTATTCCGTTTGCCCAAGCGAGCGGCGAAAAGGTTATGCAACAGAAATGCTGAGGCTTGTTCTGCCGGACTGCAAGGCGCTTGGAATAAACCGTGTCCTGATCTGCTGTCTCAAAGGGAACGAGGGCAGCCGCAGAACGATTCAGAACAACGGCGGCGTATATGAAACCACCGTATACTGCCCTGAGCGGGATGTGTATATGGAGCGGTACTGGATAGACCTGTCGGACTGACCGGGTCCGCTTGAACAGAGCGAGCTGTCTGAACAGGCAAAATGATGGGAGGAAGACAAATGCGCATACAAACGGAGAGACTTGAGATCACGGAACTGACGCAGGATATGGCGTGGGATATTCATGTGAACTCGCTGGATGAGGATACCAGGCGGTTTGTTCCGGATGAGGTGTTTGAAACACTGGACGAGGCACAGGAGACCGTGGCGTTTCTGATCCGCCAGTATGACGGGTTTACCGGTCCACTGGTCTATGCAGTACTCCGGAAGGCAGATGGACAGAATCTGGGGTATGTGCAAATGGTTCCGCTTAATGACGGTGCGTGGGAGATTGGTTATCATATCGGCAAACCGTTTACGAATAGCGGCTATGCGACGGAGGCAGTCCGGGCTTTCCTGCCGGTAATGGCGAAGCGGATTGGTATCCGGGAAGTGTATGGTATCTGTCTCATGGAGAATGCAGCGTCATGCCGTGTGCTGGAAAAGTGCGGCTTTGAGGCGCTTTTTACTGGCCTCGGTGAATACCAGGGGAAGCGGAGCGAGATTGTAAAGCGCATCTGGAAGGCATAGGGCGTGCACATGGTGTACGGTGCTGGAATCTGACAGTGGTGATTCAGTGTGCCCTGCAGACTCATACGTGGCAGGAATGCGCGGTTTCGGCGATGGTTCCCGATTGAAACATGAGACATTGATTTAGATGAACGGATGTGATGACATGAACGGGCATGGCCTGCGGGGATTTTTGAGTCCTGACCCGGTTTATGCAGAGCAAATGCAGCACTATACTACCTGTGATACGGGGTATGCACTGGTTTTCTATGGCGTTCTGATGGTCCTTTACTACCTCATGGGCCGTATTTACGCACAGTCCGGTCTGTATCTCGGCGTGCCGGTGAGTATTGTGCTCATCCTGATTCCTCTGCTGATCTGCCGCAGACGCCTGTCTGCAGTCGGGATCAGTTGCCGGAATCTTGTGCGATCGCTCATTGTCTCATCTCTTCTTGGCATCCTGCTCCTTCTAGCAGTCACCATTGTACCAGGGATAATGCGGCATGCACGCCTCCTGCCGGCCGGGCAGATTGCAGCAAACATGCTGTACTATTTCATCATCATCGGCATGAGCGAGGAGATATGCTTTCGGGGCTTTATTCAGCCGAGACTGTATCCGCTCCTGAGGCGGGAGTGGCTGACCATTGTCAGTTGCGGCATTTTGTTTGTGTTCATGCATTACCCATTTCAGATGGCAGCCCGGAACATGACCTTTGCAGAATACTGGCCGATGTTTATTGCGAATGCGCCTATGCAGTTTATCTGGCATCTGGCATTTTCCTGGTTGTACCGCCAATACGGGAATATCTTTGGCAGCACTGTGCTGCATGGCTGTGTGGATATGAGCATGGGGATCTTTGGATAACGGAAATGTTGCTGTCCAGGTACACATAGGGACCCCGCAGGATAGTCGGGAGATTGAGAATAACGGTGCTGCATCCAGGCAGAGTACCCCGGCTTGCCTGATAAAGGCCAGTTGGGATGTCTTTGCGTGCGGCAGCGAATGGATGAGAGACTGAGTATTGAGAAAACGTGCAAAATGAGGACGGAGTATGATAAAAACAGTTGGGATAGTGAGCCTTTCAAGCGGTATTATTGGTGAATCGTTTGTCAGGCATGAAGTGGAGATAGGGATCAGGCGGCTCAGGAATCTGGGACTTACGGTCCGGTTTATGCCGCATGCCCTGAAAGGGCTTGATTACGTCCGTGATCACCCGGAGAAACGGGCGGAGGATCTGCTTGAGGCATTCCGGGATCCTGAGATTGACATGATCCTGTGTGCCATTGGCGGGGATGACACCTACCGGATGCTGCCGTACCTGTTTGAGCATGGCGAGCTGCGGGAAGCTGTCCGGCAAAAGGTGTTTCTGGGCTTTTCCGATTCGACGATTAACCACCTCATGCTTGACAGGGTCGGTCTGCCGACGTTTTACGGACAGTCCTTCCTTGCGGATGTGTGCGAAATCGGGCCGGATATGTTTTCCTACAGCCGCGGATACTTTGAGGAACTGATCAAAATCGGCAAAATACGCGAAATCCGGCCAAGCAATGTCTGGTACGAGGAGCGGAAGAGCTTTGAACCATCCCAGATTGGCACAATGCCGACAGAACACGCGGATCACGGCTTTGAACGCATTCAGGGACCCGCCTCTTTTTCGGGCCGGATTCTGGGCGGCTGCATTGATTCCCTGTATGACTGCTTTGATGCTGAGCGTTATGCGGACATGCCTGAATTGATCAGGAAATACAGCATTTTCCCGGCGCGTGAGGACTGGCAGGGACGCATCCTTCTCCTTGAAACCAGCGAGGAGAAAATGCCGCCGGACAAGTACAGGAAGGCACTCATGTACCTGAGAGATGCCGGCGTATTTGAGGCGGTTTCAGGTGTTCTGGTTGGAAAGCCCATGGATGAACAGTATGCCCGGGAATACAGGGAACTGCTTGTTGAGGGGATTGACAGGCCGGCGCTGCCGGTTGTCATGAATGTCAATGTGGGACATGCTCAGCCGCGATGCATCATCCCGATTGGTGTTTGGGCATATGTCAATGCGGATGAGCAGGTGATCCGGTTCACAGAGTGACAGAAACGAGGTGGAGACAGATGAATGACCTGATATCCAAAGTCGGTGCTGCTGTTGTTACAGTAACGGTGTTCCTTTTTGCAGTCTGTCTGATAACAGACTTTACGTTTGGTTCATACCTTGTCTGCATGTTCCTGCCGATAGGGTACATCATGATGGCGGCCGGTTTTGTGGTAGAGTGCAAAGACGAGCGAAAGGCAGCGGCGTTTGCCGGACTTGCATTTGCGGCAGTGTATGCAGTGCTCATCCTGCTTGTCTACTATGCCCAGACAACCAGTGTGCGGCTTGAATCGCTGAGCACACAGGCCGTTCAGATACTTGACTATCGGCGTGGCGGCCTGATGTTCAATTATGATCTGCTCGGGTATGGGATGATGGCATTGTCGACGCTATTCATCGGGCTGTCATTTGAGCCGGCGAGCAGAACTGACAGATGGCTCAGACGGCTGATGCTCATACACGGCGTGTTCTTTATCAGCTGCTTTGTCATGCCGATGACGGGTGTGTTTACGGGTATGTCACATGGAAACGGCGGGATCGGCGGCAGGGCCGCGCTCGTTATCTGGTGTGTCTATTTCCTGCCGGTTGGCGTGCTTGCCTGGCTGCACTTTGCAAGGGGCAGAAAGAACACCTGATTGAGGTTATGTATATTCAGGAGAAAGACCCGCAGCATGCCTGAGCGTCGCAAAAGCATACGCCTCTCCGGAAGGAGAGTGAGAGAAATGGTGAGTTACGGTCTTTCGGCAGGCGAATGATTCAGCACTGCGGTGTGGATACGAGAATATGCAATAGAGAAGGAGACTCGGAAATGAATGTACGATTTGCCCGGGATAATGAACTGGATGATATCAACAGGCTGCGCAAAGTGGTGAGTGACATCCATTCAGCAGGAATACCGGAGGTATTCAAGGCGGGGCCCCGCAACGAGCTGTGGGATCTGATCTATGAGATCCAGAAAGACCCGGAGAAGGAAATCATTGTCGCTGAGGAAAATGGGGAAATCTGCGGCTACGCAATTCTCCACCATATCAATAAACCGGAGAATGCGTTCAGGTATGAACAGGATTATCTGGATATAGATGAATTTGCTGTGGACAGTGCGCACAGGCGCCAGGGGATTGCCTCAGCGCTTGTTGCGTTTATCCGGGAATATGCCCGGGATAAGGGATTTCACAGGATTGAACTGAACATGTGGGAATTCAATCAGAGTGCACTGGCTTTTTATGAGGCTGCTGGATTCAAGACGTACCGCCGATACATGGAAATGAAAGTGTAACCCCCAAATGCCCAATATGTTGCATGCCATTCAGAGGATGCTGATGAGTAGACGCACGATTGATCTAAGCAATACCGGATACCGGGATTAGGTCGGTAAGGTCGGCTGGATATTTTGCAGAGGGCAGAGAGTTCGGCGTGGCAACATCCAGGTATTGAGTGAGAAGTTGGACATATCTGAGCAAGGAATGACAGGTATCTGAATCGCGATTCCTGTATGATGATGCAGACGGGAGGAGGGAGAGCAATGGAATGGCTGACCTGCATCAGGAAGTCGATCGACTACATTGAACACCATCTGCTTGATGATATCAGTGCGCAGGATGTTGCTAGGCAGGTGCACATGTCCCCGTTCTTTCTGCAGAGAGGATTCTCTGTCATCACAGGATATGGCATATCGGAATACATCCGAAACCGCAGACTGTACCAGGCCGGGCTGGATCTCACGCGTACCGGCGATAAGGTGATCGATATTGCCTTCCGGTATGGGTACGAGACGCCGGAGAGTTTTACGAAGGCATTCACGCGCTTCCATAATGCGACACCGTCGCTGGTAAGATGCGGGCAGGCATCCATCCGGCAGTTTTTACCAATGACCGTCAGTATTATTGTACAAGGAGGAACACAGATGGAATTTACGGTGACGAACATGTTTGCGTTCAGGGTGATCGGCTTTGAGAGAGTGTTTTCCCTGGACGACAGCTATCAGGAGATCCCGAAATACTGGGATGAGGTCTGTACAAAGTACGCAGCCAGTGTTTACGCGGGGAATCCCCCGGCAAATCCCTATGAAAAGGCACTTGTCGATAACTGCATCGGGGAATACGGCATCTGCATTGATGACATCGGCGGCGGACGTTTCCGCTATCTGATTGCCGGGAAATATGCCGGCGGTGAGGTGCCGGATGGCATGACGCTCTACGAGTTTCCGGCAGGTGAGTGGGCCGTGTTTGACTGCTATGGACCGAATCCGGAGACACTGCAGGCCCTGAATACGAGAATTTTCAGGGAATGGCTGCCCGGAAATCCGGAGTTTGAGCTTTCTGGTAATGCGAACGTGGAGTGGTATGACTGCATTCACGGTCAGATGACGGATAAGGACTATCACAGTGCTATCTGGATTCCCGTAAAAAGGCGGAATCAGCAATGAAAAAAGGCTCCCAATCAGGAATTGGGAGCCTGTCAGTCGTGGAAGACAGGTTGGGAGGATCCTGATTCCACAGATGCGGAGGACAAACACAGTAACGAGGAGGCCAGAGATGACTGAGGTATATTTTATCAGGCACGCGGAACCGAACTATGAAAACCATGATGACAGGACAAGGGAGCTGACGCAGAAAGGCCTTAAGGACAGAGTGCTTGCCACGCAGTACCTGATGGATAAGGACATCCAGCTTGTCTTTTCCAGTCCGTTCAAACGGGCGGTGGATACCGTTGCCGATTTTGCGGACCGGGCCGGCCTGCCAGTTGAGCTCATTGAGGACTTCCGCGAGAGGAGGATAGAAAGCGTCTGGATAGAGGACTACAGTGCCTTTGCACGGCGGCAGTGGTCGGATTTTAGTTACAAATTTTCAGATGGTGAGTGCCTCAAAGAGGTTCAGGAACGAAATATCCGCGCGCTCACGCAGCTCCTGCAGAACTATCCGGACAGGCACATCGTGGTGGGCAGTCACGGAACGGCGCTGAGTACCATCATCAACTACTATGATCCCACATTCCAGTATGATGACTTTGAGAGAATCCGCACTGTGATGCCGTGGATTGTCCACTTTTCCTTTGATGGGCTGCAATGCGTCCGGATTGAAAAGGTGAATCCGTTCATGACCGGCGGGTAAGCAAGAGCCTCATGTCGGATAGGATCTGTCTGGCCATGACTACTTTGCCTTGCCGGAATGGGAGAAATGCTATTTGACGCCCGGTCATCAGCCTGTGACTGAACAGGGAGAACAGGCATTGCTGGGGATGAAGTCTGCTATTTCGTGTCGCTGCCGGCTTCATAGGCGCGGAGTTTTTCCGTAAAGATGCCAAGCTTGCAGGTGACCTTATCGAGATGCTGCTGCATTTCAGCCATGCGCCTGATCACGGTTTCGCGGTGTGCGTGAAGCAGTTCCACGCGATCCCTGAGGGTCGAATCACCCTCGTGAGCAAGCTGCACAAACCGGGCAATTTCAGAGAGCGGCATGCCGGTATTCTTGAGGCACCGGACCAGTTCAAGCCACTCAAGGTCGCTGTCGGAATACTGGCGGTATCCGCCTGAACTCCGGCTTATTCCGGCAATAAGTCCTGCCTTTTCGTAGTATCTCAGTGTATGCGCGGTAAGACCGGTCATTTTGCAGACATCCTGAATCGAATACAAGGAAAATTCCTCCTTTTGTGTGCTTGACTTAGAGCAGACTTTAAGGTTTAAGATGGTAGCCGGGAGACTGGCCTCAGGCCGAGCCCTGGATCATGAGAAACACGAGGAAAAACATGAGGAGGAACCCCGATGAAAACCATCAGCATTAAAGATGGACCGCAGAATGCGTCATCCATTGTGCTTGGCTGCATGCGCATGCCGGCACTGTCTGTCGAGGATGCGGCAGCGCTTATCCGTGCCGCAGCGGAGAATGGCATCAACTATTTTGACCACGCGACCTGTTATGGCGACGGAGAGGCTGAAACGCGATTTGGAGATGCGTTCCCGCT
The DNA here is from genome assembly GCA_017458865.1 of Clostridia bacterium. Lineage (GTDB taxonomy): Bacteria > Bacillota > Clostridia > Christensenellales > Aristaeellaceae > Ventricola. The sequence goes on along the minus strand of JAFSZW010000478.1, from coordinate 2,694 downwards.
GACCGGCCTTCGCAGGGAAGATGTGTATCTGCAGACCAAATGCGGGCTGCACTTTGACCGGCAGGAGTTTGACTGGTCAAAAGAGGATATCCTGAAAAGCGTGGATGAGAGCCTCGCAAGGCTCAAAACGGAGTACCTGGATGCACTGCTTTTGCACCGCCCGGATTTGCTGTTTGAACCGGAACAGGTGGCTGAGGCGTTTGAGATCCTCAGTGCCAGCGGTAAAGTGCGCAGTTTCGGGGTCAGCAATGTTACGCCAGGACAGCTGGAACTGCTGCGGAAATTTGTCAGGCAGCCGCTGGTGATCAACCAGCTCCAGTTTTCCCTGGAACAGTCACAGCTGATCGATCAGGCGCTGTATCTCAACAATCTGACGACAGACCGTTCCTGCGTCAGGGACAATGGTCTGCTGGATTACTGCCGTCTGCATGATATCACCGTTCAGGCATGGTCACCGCTCCAGTTTGGCATGTTCAAGGGATGCTTTGTGGACCATCCGGATTTTCCCGAGCTGAATCAGGCGCTTGGTGAGATCGGAGAGAAGTACGGTGTTTCCAAAACGGCAGTGGCCATTGCATGGATTCTCAGGCATCCGGCGCACATGCAGGCGATTGCGGGCACCATGAACCCGGCACATCTTTCCGATATCTGTGATGCGGCGGCTATTTATCTGACGCATCAGGAATGGTACAGACTGTATCTGGCATCCGGGAAATTCCTGCCGTAAGCCTTAAGGAGGCAAACCTGTCCGGTACCGCCTTCGGCGGATGAATGGTCGAGCAACATGCAAAGCAATCGTACTATGAACATGACGGAGGGCAGACCTCTGCGTCTGCTTTCCATTTTCGCACTGCCGCTGCTGATCGGGAACATCTTCCAGCAGGCTTACAACCTTGCGGACTCCATGATCGTTGGTCGGCTGCTTGGAGCGAATGCACTGGCGGCTGTCGGTGCTACAGGCTCCATTTCGTTTCTTTTCTTCTCTTTCTTCAATGGAATCAGCGGCGGATGCGGCATTGTTACGGCACAGTTTTTCGGTGCAAAGAATGAGACCGGTGTGTTCAGGAGCATTACCAATTCCGCCTATGTAATGGCAGCTTCATCTCTTACGACGGCCATTGTGGCATTCACACTGGTGCCGCAGGTCCTGAACTTTATGGGCACGCCGCCTGAAATCCTGCCGGATGCTGTCGCCTATATGCGAATGACAACGGCCTATGTACCACTGGTTGCGGTGTACAATTATGCATCCGCCATGCAGCGGGCGCTCGGAGATTCGCGCACGCCGCTTTACTTTCTGGTTATATCAAGCCTGATCAATGTCGGACTTGATCTGCTGTTTATCGGCGCTTTCCGACTGGGCGTATTCGGTGCGGCGCTGGCTACAATGCTCGCGCAACTCTTGGCAGACACAGGCTCTCTGTTTTATGCGTTTTGCCGCAATCCATATTTCAGGCTGGCAGCACGGAACCTGGCAGTGGATTTCAGCATTATGAAAAGCGCTGTGAGCCTTGGCCTTCCACTGGCACTTCAGTGAAGTCTGATTGCCATCTCCACCACCGCCCTTCAGTCTGTCGCAAATTCGTTCGGACCGGTTGCGATGGCTGCCTATACCGTGACCAACCGTCTTGAGCAGCTGGTGATGCAGCCGTACAGCTCGCTTACCATGGCATTGTCTACGTATTCCGGACAGAACATGGGCGCGAAGAAGATGGACAGGATCAGCATGGGCTTTAAAGACAGCATGCTGGCTATGACGGTGGTTGCCTGCGGCATGATGCTGATCATGCGCTTTTGCGGAAACACGCTGGTGGGTCTGTTCATCCATGAGGCGGACGTGATTGCCATGGGCGGTCAGGCGCTTCGGATTACAAGCCTGTTTTATTTCTCGCTTGGCCTTATCTACGTCTGCCGGGGCGTATTAAACGGCGTCGGGGATGCATTCTTTTCGTTTATCAACGGAATTGTTGAGATCGCGGGGCGCATTGGCCTGCCGGTTCTGCTGCTTCGGTTTACGGACATCGGCGTATGGACCATCTGGCTGGCAACCGGACTGACCTGGATGTTGGCCGGCGCCTCCTGCGTCCTGCGGTATGTCGCATGGCTGAGAAAATGGCAGCACCATAAATAATGTGCAGTAATTGTGGGAAAGTACAGGCACAGGAGTGCGCTATCTAAACTGAATCGATCGGACAGACAGAGTATGCATTCTGCCTGTCCGTTTTTTGATGCCACCTGGAAGTTTCATGATTGCCCTTCCAATCGCACGGTCTTTATCTGGCGTCAGGCATGATGAGCGGCAATCAGATCCGGTAGACGTAGTTTTCCTTTCTGGGCGCTGCCGGTCTTAATTCACCATCCGGATAGCCAAGGATGCAGTGCCCGATTCCCTCGTAATCACCCTCAATGCCGAGAGAGCGGAGCAGCGCCTTGCCTTCCTCGCTGCTAAATTCCTCTTTTGCTCTGTGAATCCAGCAGCTTCCGATGCCAAGCGCATGAGCAGCATTCATGAGGTTGCCGATGACCAGACTGCCGTCATAGAGGTATGTGGGGATGCTCCGGTCCGCCAGGACAACAATGACGACCGGTGCCCCATAAAACGGGTCGCTGTTTACACCCATGACTGCTGCGTTCATCCTGGAAAGGCGATCTCTTGTTTCCGGGTCTGTGACAGCGATCATGATGGGCGCCTGT
>JAFSZW010000477.1 GCA_017458865.1 Clostridia bacterium | reverse complement strand
GGTACGCCCATTTCCATGTGTGCATATGGTAGACTGCCGGGAAGATCTCCGTTCCCTCCGGCAGGACGCTGTCCCCGTCCAGCCAGGTGAACTGAATGGTGCAGCCCTGAGAGAGCACCTGACGGCAAAATTCGGCTCTGATGGATTCATCTGCCTTTGCGTTTACATGTCCTCTTGCCACCGGACAGCCTGCCTTTTCCACGGCCTGCATGCAGGCACCCATGATGGGAAACGCTTTGTCGTCTTTTTCAGAGACCATGATCCAGACATGTTCGTGCCGGATGGCGCCCATTCGTTCCGGATCCCACTGACCGGCAGTGAGGAAGCAGCCGGCAAAGAAACCGGGATGGCGCAGCATCAGCTCGGAGAGCATCATGGTGCCCATGGACTGTCCTGTGCCATAGATGCGGTTCCTGTCGATGTTCAGGGTGTCACAGAGATGATGGATGAGGCTTATGGTTGCCTCCGCTGCCCAACCGACAGTGAAATCATCAAAGGCCTGCTGTTCCCGGTACTGCGGTGCCAGCACATAGCAGGGACGGGCAGCCTGATCCTCATCAGACGCCCAGACGAGCGCGCCTATTCCCTGGTGAAGCGCTCTGTCAGGCTGGTCAGATACACTGCCCATGTCGTGCATGAAAACGACCAGCGGCAGCGGGTGATCTGTATCAGCCGGGATAAACAGATTGTAGTCAAGCTGGTGTTCCCCTGTCTCATATACAGCAGAGGTGAAGCGGTCTGCAATGGGCATATAGGCCTGCTCCGCGTCTGTCAGCGGTATTTGCGGCATTTTTTTCGGTGGATTGGGCATGTCATTTCCTCCTGTTCCGGTTATCCAGATGCATTGTAGCCGGATGGACAGACAATTACAAATCATTTTCCGACCGCATTATCCCGTTTTCTGCAACAATGTGTTTGATTTTCGGTTTGTTTTTATCGGGCGGAATCCAATAAAATGAGGTTGTCGGGAAGATGCCATTAAGCATTTACCGAATTGAATCCGGCACGATACATGCGCCTTCATGACGCAGATACGATACGGCAGAAAAAACGGAATGAGGAGTGTCTTATGTCTGAAACGCATGCCAATGATTTTCTCGTCAGAGAAACCCCCGGAAAACTGATGCGCAAGTTTGCCATCCCCTGTATTATTTCACTGGTCGTCGCGGCGCTTTACAACATCGTCGACCAGATTTACATTGCCAACGCCGATTACCTCGGCTCCTTTGGCAATGCCGCCAATACTGCCGTTTTCCCAATGACTGTCTTGGCGCTGGCCATTGCTGTCATGATCGGAGACGGCGCCTGTGCATATGTCAGCATTCTGCTTGGGCGTCATGAGCAGAAGGATGCCGGCCGGACCATCGGAAACGCGATTGTTCTGACCATCTGTTCCTCTGTGATTGTCACCCTGCTTTACCTCCTGCTCGCCGAGCCGATCCTGACGCTGTTCGGTGGACGGGTGAATGATGAGACCTACAGGCTTGCCAGAGAGTATTTTTTCTACATCACGCTTGGCATCCCGTTCTACATGTTCGGGCAGGCCATGAACCCCATAATCCGTTCGGATGGCAGTCCGCGCTTTGCCATGATTTCCACGGTTGCCGGTGCCATCACCAACATATTCCTTGACTGGCTGTTCATCTATCCCATGCATATGGGCATGGCTGGCGCAGCCATTGCAACGGTGCTGGGCCAGGTTCTGACAGCAGTTCTCGCCATCTGGTACCTGTGTCACATGAAAGCGGTAAAGCTCAGCAAAGCGAGCTTTGGCATGTTCCCCGGGCTCATGCGGTGCTATCTCCCGCTTGGTATCACCAGTTTTCTCAGTCAGGCCAGTCTGGTTGTTTCCATGGCTGCCGTCCAGAACAGCACTGCCAAGTGGGGGGCGCTCGATCCCATCTTCGGGCAGCCGCAGTATACCCAGATTCCACTGGCTGTGCTGGGCATTGTCATGAAGTTCTTCCAGATCGCGATTTCCATTTCCGTAGGCCTCTCTGCGGGCTGCATTCCTGTTGTCGGTTATAACGTAGGCGCCGGCCGCAGGGACCGCGTCAGGACGCTGTTTACATATCTCCTGACGGCTGAGGCCATAGTCGGTTTCATCGCGCTGTTTATTGTTGAAGTATTCCCGAGGGGACTCATCAACATCTTCGGTGCTGCAAATGAAAGCGAGTACTACACCCAGTTTGCCATCCGTTCCTTCCGCATCTACCTCTGCATGATGCCGCTGGCCATGGTCAATAAGGGAACCTTCATCTTCCTGCAGGCCCTTGGCAAGGCGAAAGAGAGCATGATTCTCTCTCTGGTCCGCGAGATCGTCTTCGGTGTGTTTCTGCCCATCTGCCTGCCGATGATCTTCGCGCTGAATGGAATTCTCTACTCGTTCCCCACAGCGGATATCCTGACATTTGTTCTGTCCGTGATCATCATTCTGCAGACATACCGAGAACTGCGGACAGCCTGATTTCAATGACCGGATTTCGCTTGTCCTGTGTATGGGTGTGCCAGATGCAGGCAGCCCTGCCGGCCCCGGGGCGCGGCAAACAGAGACAGCCTTGCGCATGGGATTGCCGGACAGGGCTGCGGATCTGGCAGGCGTGCCTTTAGAATCTCAAAAGGAGAAAGCAAAATGAACTGGACCAGTACCATGGTTGCGGCCATGATTGACCATACCAACCTGAGGGCAGATGCCACCCGGGAGGATTTCCGGAAACTCTGCGATGAGGCAGTGCGGTATGGCTTCAAGTCCGTCGCCATCAACTCGTATCCTGTCCGGTTATGCCGGGAAATGCTAGAGGGCAGTTCCGTTCTGACCGGCGCGGCCATTGCCTTTCCGCTGGGACAGACCAGTATCACCACAAAGGCGGCAGAGGCTGCCAATGCGATCGCGGACGGCTGTCAGGAGTTTGACTATGTGCTCAACATCAGTCAGCTTCGGGAACACAACTATGACTACATCGAAAGCGAAATGACGAAAATGGTCGACATCGCAAGAGGTGCCGGCATCTGCTGCAAGGTCATCTTCGAAACGTGCTATCTGACCGATGAGGAAATCATCGAAGCAGCAAGGATTGCATCATTTGTGCGCCCGGATTTTGTCAAGACGAGTACCGGTTTCGGCACAGCCGGTGCCAGACCAGAGCATGTGGCCCTCATGCGCCGGTATGCCGGTCCCGAGGTACAGGTCAAGGCTGCGGGCGGCATACGGAGCTGGAAGGATGCCAGAGCGATGCTTGAGGCGGGCGCGACGCGTCTTGGGACCAGCAGCGGTGTCAGGATCATTGAAGAGCTGCGCTCACTTGAGCGGTGACTGGATACTGCTCAACAGAGGTCAACTCAAAACAGATGATATCCGTGCCCGACACGGATGAAATAAGGAGGGAATACCCATGAAAAAGTACCTCGTGCTTCTTTTCTGCCTTTGCATTGTCCTGAGTGGATGCGCTGCCTTTGCAGATAATTCCACCGGCGAAGCCATGGGAAAAAACGACCTGGTAAAGGTTACGATTGCCTATACGGACGGCAAAATTGAAAGCATCACGGCCGAGCACAGCGAGACACCTGGCCTCGGTGACATCGAAATCGACCGTCTGATCGGTGAGGTAGTAGCCAGTCAGACACTGAACATTGATGCGACTTCCGGTGCGACTGTGAGCCATGATGCGTTTCTGGCAGCCACCGAGCAGGCGCTTGCGGCGATTGGCGCGGATGTGGATGCCTTTAAGAATGGTGAGGCCATTGCCAATGAGGCCGTTGTTTACGACGTGATGGATGCGGATATCATCATCGTAGGCGGTGGTGCAGCCGGAATGACCGCAGCGGTTACTGCAAATGAAAAGGGCGCATCTGTGATTCTGCTCGAAAAGAGCGGTGTGCTTGGCGGCAATACCGTCTGTTCAGCAAATGGCATCAATGCGTTTGATTCCAAGGTTCAGCTGGCAGATGAAACCTACCAGAATGCCCCGACCAGTTTTGAGGATATCGAAGCGCTGCACATGAACGATCTCAACCGCAAGGAACTGGTGGATACCTTCATCAACGCATCCGGTGAGACCATTGACTTCTATTCCAGTCTCGGCGTGGACTTTGTTACCGATATCCAGGAGGATGACCGGAACAGCTCCCAGAACTACTACATGCTCAAACCTGCGGACGGGTCATCGACCGCCATTACCATGATCAACGCGATTGAAAAGCGTCTGGCAGATACCGGTGTGAAAGTGTACAGGAATACCGAGGCGGTTTCTCTTGTGCAGGATGAGGCCGGCACGGTTATGGGCGTCAATGCCAAGACTGATGACGGCAGCGATCTGGTTTTCACTGGCAGGGCAGTATTGCTTGCAACCGGTGGCTTTGGCCAGAATCAGGCGCTGATCGGTCAGGTTAATCCGGCGCTTGCAAGGGCGATTACCGATGAAATTGCGCCGACGACCGGCCAGGGACTCCTGATGGCGCAGGCCATTGGCGCGGACGCTGTGGATCTTGGCGAAATTCAGACATTCCCCAGCGTTATCAAAGATTACGGCATGTTCTTTTCCTTTGCTCTCTGGCGCGGCGGTGAGGCCATCTATGTCAACAACGCCGGCGAGCGCTTTGGGAAGGAAGAGTTTGAAATGGGGCCTGCGATTCTTGCACAGGATACCGGTCTCGTTTACGGTATCTTTGATCAGGACAGCTATAATCCCGGAATGCATGGCGGTCTGATTGAGAAAGGGTTCATGTTCTCTGCGGACTCCCCGGCGGAACTGGCCGAAAAGCTGGGCATCCCTGCGGATGCACTGGCAGCAACCATTGCCAAATGGAACGAGGATGCTGTGAACGGTGGCGTGGACACTGTATTCGGACGTGAAAACATCACGGAAATCAGCGGCAAACTGTACGGCTATCAGTCAGGCGTGGGTGCCCACTACTTCATGGGCGGTCTGCTGATCAATGAGCAGACGCAGGTCATGAACACCGAAGGCAGCCCGATCCCCGGTCTTTATGCAGCTGG
>JAFSZW010000476.1 GCA_017458865.1 Clostridia bacterium | reverse complement strand
TAACCAGGGAAATATCTGAGGTATTCTTGAACTTGCTGGCCTTTATCGTAAGATTCGAATGAATCGCATACTTTAAAACCGGCTCAACCCACAAACCAAGCGCGGCTGATATTCCATAGATTTCCTTGACTATCACCGTGCCAATTGAGTTTGCATATGTAAAGACTTTATCCGCGAAAGATGCCTGAACATTCTCGGCATCTATCAGGACTGCAACATTTTTCATGTCTGCACAACAACTCCCTTCAAGCCAGGCATAAATGCCGGCTCTCCTGCTATTGAGTAAATCACAGATAACTGTGAAAAAGATCGGATCAGTTTCTGCATAAAGCAGACACGGCTGTCAGATGTACACTCCCAGGGCCGCTGTTTTCTGGAATCCGGCAATGCCTTTCAGGAAACCAGGCACCCTTAACCGTCTGCAGGCGATTCACATCACCTGTGCAGATCAGCAGAATACATTCCCGCTCAACCGGATCATGTCAAAATGCGCCCGCGCTGGTTCTGCTTTCGCAGCATTTCGCCAGATCCTTCACGTCAACAAATCCCCTAACTGCCTGGTGACAGCATTGGTCAGTTTCATCAGATGTGCCTTATAGAAATGCCCATCCGATATCCCTGACATCTCCTGTCACCACCGGGATAGATGCCGGTTTCTGAGCAGATCAGAGGATACAGCTTCCCTGGTTCATCCGCTCAGGCATCCTGTTGCGTGAACAGACAGCATACATCACGCTGCAGCCAGTTTTCCTTCCCGTTCAAGGCGGAATGACATGCAGGATGTGTGCCTGTTCTCCCGTTAGCCGGACACAAAGCCTGCGTCAGGATACGGCATCATCCGGAAACCCTGTTTCCATGCGGGTCGCGCATCGGAAAGGGGGGGGTGGTTTTTGTCCGCCTATCTCAGCTCCGAGAGGATATCCCCAATGTCACCGTTCAGCACAATGGATTTGTCCCTGATGTCCTCCGGAACAAACGCCTCGCCATAGTTGAGACACGCATAGATGGCATCATTCCACTCACCTGTCATCTGCCAGAACGCGAACTTGATAATCCCCGGCGTATTCCAGCCGACGCCCAGTTCGAGGAACAGCGTCTTTCCGCCCTTATGAGCATTCAGGAAAGCACCGTAACGTTCATTTGACGCATGCCATCCCGCATCCTCGACAAACGTATCATCCGCCCTGAGATTCATCGCCATGGGCTCGCCGCAGACCGGGCAATACGGGATCAGATCTGAGGGAATCGTCATGCTGAGCTTTTCGAAGTCGGTATCCCCATTATCCTTCATGGGCGGCGTCAGCATGCCATTCGCATCAATGCGGAATCCCTGCGCCAGGACCATCTTTACAATGCGGTCCTTGTTCTCATACGTCTGCTTATGACACGGCTTGCTGCACTGCCAGAGTCCATAGTCGCCCTGTGTATAGAACAGACGTTGCCGGTCAAAACCCGCTTTCTGGAACTGATGATCCACGTTCGTGGTCAGCACAAAGTAGTCTTTGTCCTTCACCAGATCATACAGAACGCTGTAAACCGGCCTTGGCGGCGTTACATAGCGATTGATGTACACATACCGCGACCAGAAACCCCATTTTTCCTCCAGTGTATCGTAAGGATAGAACCCGCCAGAATACATGTCGTTATAGTGATACTTCTTTTCAAAGTCTCCGAAGTACCGCTCAAACCGCGCGCCTTCATACAGAAAGCCGGCGGATGTCGACAGTCCGGCACCGGCACCAATCACAACGGCATTTGCATTGCAGATGCCTTCCTTAAGCCTGGCAACGCCGTTCTCGGTTTCCGGTGTTTTCGGCATCTCTCCTCCAAAGAACATGTTCTGTTTCCTCCCAAACAGTTTTTAAACGCTGGAAATCTTCCCTTATGCCCGTCCTGATTCCGCATTCCATGCGACAATTTGCCATATGGATGAATGCTCAATGACCGGCATAAGTGGCTGCAAAAGGATTTACTGGCAGCGCTGCGCACAATGCAGGCAACTGTCCATGCTCATTATCCGGTTTAATGCACGTTCTGTCAAGCTGTTAATTCTGCTCAAGTCCCAGTTCTCAGCCAAAAATGAATTTACCTGCCGGTCTCAGACGCATTTAATCACAAAAATGATTTCGTCATTGAAAATAAATTTTAAATTTTTCGTCCAATCCCATTGACAGAACCAAAATAATCCTTATAATAAGGGATGTGAAGCAAATTTGTTTGTAAAATTTCTTTCATGTTCTCCGTCAGCTCGGTTTTCCAGAGCAGGAAATCCTCTGAACGCCACCAGTTGCCGTCACAGCCTGGTTTGGGCAGGGGTAACCGGCAGGAACCTGTGAAAATTGATTTTCACCGCATGCCGAAAGGAGCTTCCCCATGAAACACAAAGTTATGGTCAGCCGTCACCGCAACGCTCACGGCGATGCCATCCCGGACTGCATCTATTACAACGGCTCCAAGTTTATCATCAAGGCAGTTCTGGATACCGTTCTTTCTCAGGGAATCGTCATCTACACTGTGCTCATCCGCAACTGCATTACGCATCTCTATGCGGACCCGAACAGTTCCACATGGTATGTTAAGGAAAAAACCGTGCAGGAGAAGTCTGCCTGAATACGTGAGGCTGTCCTGTCCCTTCTCTCATCTTGGAATGCCCTTTCGGTATCTGTCTCTGCCAGACAGAGGTGCTGCATTTTGCCGTGCTCACTGTCCGGATAAAGCAAATGTCTGCCTCTTGACATAAGAAACAGCATGGCCAATTGCAGCCATGCTGTTTCTTATATGTTGTTTTTTCCGCCTGCCGAATGGCAGGTTTTTTTATGCCATGAGCTTCAGTACCTGATCCACTTTGTCCTCGCACCCGCAGTCACAGAAAACCTCATGGTACTGGGATTTCAGATTGCCAAACCGTCTCACCTGATCCTCCGTCGCTGGGTGCTCCGGAAGCAGTTTGAGAAGATTGTCCAGTGCGTCATAAATGTTGCCTATCTCAGGCTGGTCGTCCACATACTCCTCGTACGAAAGGATGATCGCATTTGCCTCAATAGCCGTAATCTCTTCTTTGATTCCGGAATCGTCCGTGCCTGCCTCTTTCTCCGATTCGAGCACCTCCACATACATCTCAAGCAGCGGTACAATGGATGGCTGCGCTTTGGCAACCAGCATCCTTATCGCATCCACCAGTTCTTCCTTTGACAGGTTTTCAATCTTCTCAATAACGTCAAAAACAACCATTGCCAAACCTCCTGATCTGTATTTTAAAGCAGTCTCCGCTGCTTTATTTCCCTTTCAGGTCACGCCAGGCCGGATATCCGTATGCGCTTTCCGCCGCATATACAGCCTGCAGGATCGCCTCTGCCATGACGTCCGCCGCAAGCGTACCGACCAAATCTGAATCTGCCGGCACATTTCCAAGAGACATGGCATAGATGCTGTCGCCGTCCGCAGATGTATGTACGGGACGGATAGCCCGGGCATATCCATTATGGGCAAGCCCCGCCACCTTGCACAGAGCAGTCTTACCCAATCCGGCATTCGTCAGCACAACGCCAATGGTCGTGTTCCCCTGCGGCATCTGCGTTGCATAATGGCTGTACATAAAATCCGCGACCGGACGCAGTCCTTTCCTGGTCTCATCCAGCTGCCCTGCAACAATCTGGCCGTTTTTCCAGTCATAGACGTCACCAAGCGCATTTACCGCAACAAGTGCACCGACCATGAGACCGCCAACCTCGACCGCGTAACTGCCAATGCCGCTCTTCATGCAGTATTCCATGCCGAGCGCCTTACCAATCGTCGCGCCGGTTCCGGCCCCGTAATTACCATCCCGGTAATTGCCGCTTTCAGATGCCACGCATGCCGCATAGCCCATTGCCCGGTCCGGCCTGATATTCCAGTCACCGACAGTCAGGTCGAACAGATCCGACTGACAGACCAGGGGCACAACGCCACCGCCGATTTTAAAGCCTATGTGGCGTTCCTCAAGATACTGCATGACGCCACCAGCCGCATCCAGGCCGTATGCACTGCCGCCGGAAAGCAGAATCGCATGAATGCACTCTGCCGCTGCGAGCGGCTTTAAGAGTTCCGATTCCCGGGATGCAGGGCCGCCGCCGCGGACATCCAGTCCTGCAGGTACACCGTTTTCGGCGATGAGCACTGTGCAGCCGGTTCCGGCCTCCCTGTTCTCTGCCTGCCCGATCCGAATCCCCGGCAGGTCTGTAATCCGGATTTCCCGGAGCTGCCCGTTGCCATTTAGCATCTGTATCCCTTTTCCTTTCCTGTCCTGAACACTCTGTGCAAATATCCGCGGTCTACCCTGAGCTGCCAGCATCTGTCGCAGGCTCACGTCTGAATTCAGGCAGACTGTCTGGTTTGTCTCAGTTGAAACCATGCCAGACCGGCGTTTCTTGTCATCCGATCTTAATCTGATTCAGATTGTACCATGGAAGATAAGAACTGTCAAAATTCTGATATACCCGTCTTATCTGCAGAATGATTCCGCTGAGTACAGACATATCTGTTTTCATGCGCTCACCTGAAATCATGCAGCACATAACCGGCTGCCTGAACAGCTGCCCGCAGGATTTTCTCATCCGGCGGTGTCTTTGTGCGGATGCTTGCCGTATGATGCCCAATGTCCACCGTCGCATAGACACCATCCATGCTGTTGAGCGCATTTTCGACGCGTCTTGCACATCGGTCACAGGTCATCCCGTCCACAGCGGCATGAACATGGAATGGGTAATGTGCTTTATTTAGGTCGGATGCACGCACTCTGTCCGGCATCTGTTCATATTCACCGCAGCATCCCCCGCCGCTTCTGTTCCCGCGCACAAACGTTACCCCCGCAAAAGCGGCAAGCCCGGCGACAAAAAGAATGACAATGACATTTCCCATTCAGGCGTCCCTCCCGGCATTCATCACACGGACTGGAGCAGCAGTCCATGGCAAGTATATCCTCAGGTTTGCTTTGCATCCTTGCCCGCGCACATGCTGTGGCAGGCAGCGCAGCAGCCGCTGCAGCCCTTCCGGGCGCTCCGCCGGATGCTGCGGAACGCAAGCCATATCACACAGGCGATCCCGAGCAGGATCAGAATATCCGCAAGATTCATATGTTTTCCTCACTGCGGTACCAGCAGTCTGCAGCCGGTCCGCTTTTCAAAGACTGCCGGAGGATTTCGCCTCCGGCAGTTTCAAAGAATCATCTCATTCCAAACAGCATGAGGATGAGGCGGACAGCCAGCGTCACCACCCAGGCGATGCCGCACTGCCACAGGACCACAAAGATGGTCCATTTCCCGCCCAGTTCTCTGCGGATTGAGGCGATTGCTGCCACGCACGGCGTGTACAGCAAGCTGAAAACCAGGATGGATACAGCCGTCAGCGCGCCTATCGTTGCCGTCAGCCCCTCCTCGGTGCCAAACAGCAGCTGCATGATGGACACAACGCTCTCTTTCGCCATGAAACCGCTGAACAGCGAGGTGACGATGCGCCAGTCGCCAAGGCCAATAGGCCGCATGACCGGCGCCAGCACGCCGGATATGGTGGCCAGAATGCTGTCCTGGGAATTCTCCACCAGGTTAAATCTGAAGTTAAAGCTCTGCAGAAACCATACGACAATGGTAGCGATCAGGATGACCGAGAAGGCCCTCTGGAGGAAGTCCTTCGCCTTCTCCCAGAGAAGCTGCAGGACATTCCGGGGACTCGGCAGACGGTAATTCGGCAGTTCCATGACAAAGGGCACTGCCTCGCCCTTGAACAGCGTCTTCTTGTAGATAAAGGCAACCAGAATGCCAACCACAATGCCGCCTACGTACAGAAGTGTCGTAATCCACCATGCGTGTTTCGGGAAGAAGGCATCCGCAAAAAAGCCGTAGATCGGCAGCTTTGCCGTACAGGACATAAACGGCGTCAGTAGGATGGTCATTTTGCGGTCCCGTTCACTGGGGAGCGTTCTGGTCGACATGACAGCCGGCACCGTGCAGCCAAAGCCAATCAGCATCGGGACGATGCTGCGGCCGGAAAGGCCAATGTGCCTCAGCAGCTTGTCCATAAAGAACGCCACGCGTGCGATGTATCCGCTGTCCTCAAGCAGTGACAGGAAGAAGAACATGAGCACAATGATCGGCAGGAAGCTGAGCACGCTTCCGACGCCCTCAAAAATGCCTTCCAACACCAAGCTCTGGATCACCGGGTTGACATTGCCTGCATCCATGGCACGTTCCACCATTTCGCCCAACGCTCCAACGCCGGCATCCAGCAGGTCCTGCAGGAATGGGCCGATGAGGCTGAACGTCAGATAGAACACAAGACCCATGATCGCGATGAAAAGTGGAATCGCCGTGTACTTGCCGGTCAGGACCTTGTCCATTTTCTGGCTGCGGACATACTCCTTACTCTCCCTGGGCTTGGTTATGCAGGCATGGGAGATATGCTCAATATACTTATAGCGCATATCCGCAATCGCCGCACTGCGGTCAAGGCCCCGTTCCTTCTCAAGCTGGAGGACAATGTGCTCAAGCGTTTCCCGCTCATTCTGATCCAGGTTCAGCTGGTTCATGATGAGCTCGTCGCCCTCAATGATCTTGCTGGCAGCAAAGCGGATCGGCAGACCGGCTGTTTCCGCATGGTCCTCAATCAGGTGGCTGACCGCATGCAGGCAGCGATGCACTGCCCCGCCATTGTCCGTGGAATCACAGAAGTCCTGCCTGAGCGGCTTTTCCTGGTATTTCGCCACATGCATCGCATGCTTGACCAGCTCGTCCACACCCTGATTTTTGGCTGCAGAGATCGGCACCACCGGCACACCGAGCATCTTTTCCATGGCGTTGATGTCCACCGTGCCGCCGTTTCCGGTCATCTCGTCCATCATGTTGAGTGCCACAACCATCGGGATGTTCATCTCAAGCAGTTGCATCGTAAGATACAGGCTGCGCTCAATGCTGGTCACATCCACGATGTTGATAATAGCCCTGGGCTTGTGATTGAGCACAAAGTTACGCGAAACCAGCTCCTCGCTTGAATACGGCGACATGGAGTAGATGCCCGGCAGGTCCGTGATGGTCGTCCCGCTCTGCCCGCGGATCTGACCGTCTTTGCGGTCCACCGTAACGCCCGGGAAGTTGCCGACGTGCTGATTGGCACCCGTCAGCTGATTGAACAGTGTTGTCTTTCCGCTGTTCTGATTGCCCACCAGCGCAAACGTCAGAAGGGTTCCCTCCGGCAGCGGATCTCCGCTGCCCTTCGGATGAAATTTGCCCTCCTCGCCAAGTCCCGGATGGGCCGTCCGCTTCTTGCGCCGGGTCTCGGCATCCGTTTTCTCCGCATTCACCTCGCAACGGGAGACCTGAATCTGGTCTGCGTCCGCAACGCGCAGTGTCAGCTCATACCCATGAATCCGGAGTTCCATAGGGTCGCCCATCGGCGCGAGCTTGGTCACCGTGACGTTCACACCAGGGATAACACCCATATCCAGAAAGTGCTGGCGCAGTGCGCCGTCACCGCCGACAGCCTCAACCCGGGCGCTTTGCCCCGGCTGTATATCCTTTAACGTCATTCTCATCTCTCCACTTTTCGTTTTCAAACAGCAGGCACCGCCTGCCCCTGATAAAACATGCCTCCGGTACATAGTACCAGCAGCATAAACCATTCAATTCAGCCGCAAATCCCCGCCATTTCAGGGATCAGGGTGATGATTTCGAAAACAGCACCCCCGACCAGAAAGCAGTCGGGCGATCCGCCTGCATTATCACCCACATTGCCTGTCCGGAAGATGTCAGCGCATTATCACGCATCCTTTGTCCGTACCTCGATAAGCCGGATGCCCTGCTCAAAGCCGCCCCGCTCATCAAGTTTCTGCAGCCGCGCTGCTTCCACCTGCTCCCAGGGGATGCCCATATGATTTGCGATGCCGTGGAGCACCTCAAGCACATCCGCCATCTCCTCGACAGACCGGCT
>JAFSZW010000475.1 GCA_017458865.1 Clostridia bacterium | reverse complement strand
TCTGTTCCGTCGTTGTGGCCGGTATCATTTTCCGCATGATGTTCTCGGAACTGGACGGCGCCATGATGAACCAGGTGCGCGTGTTCCTGGGACTCAAGCCGATTATCTGGCTCAAGACGCCGGGTGGCTCCATGTTCGCCATGGTCCTTCTGTGTTTCTGGCGCTGGACAGGCATGAACATGCTCTACTATATGGCGGGTCTCAAGTCCATTCCCGGCGAGCTGTATGAGGCGGCGGATATTGACGGCGCGAATGCGGTGCAGAAATTCACCAAGATCTGCCTGCCGCTCCTCAAGCCCACCACGATCTATGTGCTGACGATTTCCATTTATGCAGGCCTTGCTATGTTCACCGAAAGCTACATGATCTTTGGCGGCAACAACTCCCCGAAGAACTATGGACTGACGATCGTCGGTTACCTCTACCGCTATGGATTTGAGAAGGTCGACAAGTTCGGATTTGCGTCTGCGGTTGGTCTTGTTCTGCTGGTCGGCGCGCTTATTATCACGCTGATTCAGCTCCGGATTACCGGCGTGATCGGAAAGAAAGCGGAGGACTGAGCGTATGAAGAAGAAAATTCCAAATCCTGTTGGAACGGTTTTGATGACGCTGTTCTTCATCATTCTGAGCGTTCTCATCCTGATTCCGCTTTACGCGCTTGTCCTGGGAACGTTTAAGGGTGGTGCGGAGCTGTTTGTCAGCGGCCTTAACCTGAACCTGGATTTTTCAAAGCTGCATCTCAATGCCTGGCGGTATCTGTTTACGGGCGTCATGTCAAATGGCGAACTGAATCCGCATGACTATTTCATCTGGTACAAGAACAGTCTCTTTGTTGTGGCGGTTCAGGGCTCCCTGACGCTGCTCCTATCCTCCATGGTTGCCTATGGCTTTGCCAAGTACAATTTCAAGGGGAAGAATGTGCTGTTTATGTGCGTTCTGCTCGTCATGATGGTACCCCTTGAGATCCTCATGCTGCCTATGTACACCCAGGTGAATGCCATGGGCCTGCGCAACAGCTATGCGGGCGTCATGGTGCCCTTCCTGGTCAGCATGAGCGCAGTCTTCTTTTTCCGGCAGTTTCTCACAAATGTGCCGTATGAGATGATAGATGCCGCACGTGTCGACGGCTGTACCGAATACGGGACGTTCTTCAGGATCATCATGCCGGTCATGAAACCGGCGTATGCCTCCATGGCGGTTCTGACCGGCATGGGTGCATGGAACGCGCTGCTCTGGCCGATGCTCGTTATTTCGGACATGAAGAAATATACGATCCCAATCGGCCTCAACACGCTCTGGTCGCCGTATGGCAACAACTATGACCTGATGATTACCGGTTCCTGCTTCGCGATCATCCCGCTGCTGCTGATCTATCTGTTTGCCCAGAAGTTCATCGTTGAGGGCATGACAGCCGGCGCGGTGAAGGGCTGATCGGATGATCGATTCAGGAAAAGCAGGCAAATGGCTGCCTGCAATGCTGCTGTGTCTGTGCCTGATCGCATTTGCCGGCTGCGGGCTGGCTGCGCAGGTGAAATTCCGCAATGTCAGCCTGCATGACCCGGCTGTCCTTCAGGTGGACGGGCAGTACTATTTCTACGGCAGCCACATGCAGGCTGCAGTGAGTGAGGATCTTGTTCAGTTCAGGAACTTCTCAAAGCTGGACAGGTGCACGCTGCAGCCCAATTACGCAGTGGAATTCAAGGAGGCGCTTGCCTGGGCAAAGACGGGGACGTTCTGGGCCCCGGATGTGATCCGCCTTCGCGACGGTCGGTACTACATGTATTACTGTTGCTGTGAGGGCTCCAGCCCGCTCTCGGCGCTCGGTCTGGCGGTCAGTGACAGCCCGGCGGGACCGTTTGAGAATATCGGGATTCTGCTCAGAAGCGGTGAGCCGGGATATGACGCCACCCAGCTGCCCAATGCCATAGATCCCTGCGTGTTCTGGGATGCGGATGGGACACGGCTTTATATGGTGTACGGATCCTATTCCGGCGGCATCTTTCTGCTTGAACTGGATCCCGAGACAGGGCTTATCCTGGATGGACAGACGCCGTATGGCATTCACCTGCTCGGTGGAAACCACAGCTGCATTGAAGCACCGTATATTGTCTATCATCCGGGAACGGGATACTACTATCTGTTTCTTTCCTTTGGCGGGCTCAATGCCAATGACGGCTACAATATCCGGGTATGCCGGTCAAGGACGCCGGAGGGGCCGTATGAGGATGCAGCGGGCAATTCCATGCCGGAATGTCGCTGCAGACCAGGCAATTTCTTTAACAACGATGACATTGCGCCGTATGGGACGAAGCTCATGGGCGGTTACCTGTTTTCGCCGCTCAGCGGTGAGAACAGCGGGAAAGAGAATGCCGTCCGGTCACCGGGACACAACAGCGTTCTTTATGACGCTGGTCTTGATGCCTGGCTGATTTTCCATCATACACGCTTTGCCGCGACCGGTGAACGGTACATCCTTGAGGCGCGGCGTCTGTACTTTAATGATGCCGGATGGCCCATGATTTCGCCGGTTCGGTATACGCCGGTGCCAAAGATGCCTGTCTGCCTATCAGGCAAATTCAAGGCGCTCAGCCATGGCTCGGATGTGAACCGTGTGGAACACATATCCAGCGAGGTGCAGTTCCTGCCAGATGAGGGACAGAGTTCTGGCAAATTACAGGGCAGTGTGGATGGCGAATTTCAGTCAGATGGCAATGTCATCCGGATCACGGCAGGCAGCGATACTTACTCGGGTTTTGTCTTTATCGGATATGACGATGTTCAGGATGCGTATGTGACCTGCTTCACGGCCCTCTCTGAGACGGGCGAGGCACTGTGGGGCATGCGCGCAACCGGACAGGATTAACGCTCCGGACGGGACGGTTGTCCGGACGGATATAAAAGAGGAGTGAATTGGCCATGAAACAGGCGAAGATGATTCTGGA
>JAFSZW010000474.1 GCA_017458865.1 Clostridia bacterium | reverse complement strand
TAGCCTTATTTTATATCCCTCTCGAAAACTGTGCTTTATTACGTCCTGATTCGGCCTGGATTGGCCTATGTTACTCCACCTTTTTCCAAAACTCTCCTCAAATGCTCGATGAACCCATCAGTTAACTCATATGTGCTCATTACATTCAATATCGCCCTTGGCAAAGTCTGCTCTCTTTCCCGGTAGAGAGCATAGAGAGCCAGCATAGAGAGGTACTCTTTTGTAAGATCTCCTTCAATGTGAAGCTTCGCTCCATTTGTTGAAACGAGCAAATCCTTAACAGCGTTTTCAATCTTCTTATCGATAAGTTCTTTCATCGGTCCGTAGCCATTTCTCGCTTGCTCTATAGACTCGATAGGCAGATGGTGATGGGGTTTTTTAGACATTGGTATTGTTTCCTTTCGTGATTGGTATAAAATGATTATAACTCTACTGAATTTCCAAGTGCATCAACTGTCTCCATATTTTCTCCGATGGTCTCTACTGCATTCGCTGATATCCAGCTACATTTGCTGGCCTCTCATGTTTGGATTATATTCTACCACAGCGAGTGGGGAAGAGCAAACTGTCATTAGTATCATGAGGTGGACGAAGAGGATAACTGGTTATGGACATATCATCAGGGACCGACTTGCCATTGCGGGTAATGTCTGGTTCAGCACACATCATTGCCCTGATCCAGCATGTCGGACTCGGCATCCAGCGTGAGAATATCTGCAAACTTTATGCTCAGATCATTAACGGTTAAGGTGCCGCTGATCGGATCTACGCATCGGCATATGCCTGTGACGGTTTCATAACGTCCCTGGTGGCCGCAGGCAGCATGATGGATGTCCGTACAGGGGACAAAGAAGGTTACCTGAATCCGAACGTGGTTTGTGCGGGCAAGACGGCTGTTCGCTGTCAGTGACTGCAGAATGAGCAGACGACGGTTCAGCTCGTCCCGCTGTGCTTCATTGAGCTCCAGACGGTTTTCATAGACCACCTGTTTGGCACAGATGGCCTCGTCAAAACCGAGAAGGGCATCAAAGGGAGCAAAAATTTTTGCCCGGTGTCCCGGATCCATCCGTGGATGACGATAGGAGAGCGGTGGCCGTCCAAGTAGGAATTCCCGCTGATACAGGAATCCTTCCGGCATTGGCATGTATCCAATCATTTCATTCACCTCCGCTTTGAAAGTGCACTTTGTTTCATTGATACTGCTGCCATAACGGCTTTCGGTATCCGCTATACTGACATTATGCTCCTGGCAGCCTCCGCTGGCTGGGAATCGCCTCCTGGACCGGGTCTGTCCTGATAAGGCCTGCGGCAGGCATTAGGCACGGTGTCCGCCAATCTGCCGGCTGCGCTCGAGGGCAGTTGCACCCTCCTCGAGGTTAAGGCCGCGAAAAATGGCGCTTGCGCCGAAACGCTGACGAACGGACAGCATGGCCTGCTGGAGGCTTTGCTCTTTCTCCTGAACGGCATCATCCGTGAAAAAGCTGAGCTGCCGTTCGCCGAGCGTGGTCCTGGTATCACAGGCGGATATGCCGAGACGGCGGATGAGCAGTCTCGGATGAACAACGGCATCAAACTGTTTAAGGAGGGCAGCAGTGACATCTGATACCGCGTTTGTCCGCTCTGCCAGACGGACGGTTCCGTTGCTGTGGTATGGGTGGAGACGTCCATAGAAGTCGATGGCCAGCCGTCCGCTGTATTCAGGAAAGGCATCAAGTGACTTGTAATCATAACTGGCCCACCAGGGAAAGACAGAGGAGACCAGATGTTTGGTAAACAGGCTGCTGCAGAGCACATCTGCCATCTCCGTAAAGACGAGACGCGCCTCATGAAAGGCATAAGGACGGGGGAGTACCTGACCGGTTGATACACTGTGACTGTCACTGCGATAGTTCTTGATGTCCTGCATGGTTACCGGTTCGATGCCCCAGGCATGGTCAATGAGAATCTCTGCGTCAATGCCGAAGGTTTTGTAAAACCATTCCTGATCTGTCAGGCTGCGCCGGGCAACATCGCCCATGGTGAACATGCAGCCCTTGAGCAGACGGTTGGCCTTGCCCGGGCCGATCTGCCAGAAATCCGTCAGTGGACGATGACCCCACAGAAGAAACTTGTAACTGTCCTCGTTCAGTGCGGCAATCCGGACGCCGTTCTCATCTGCGGGTGCCTTTTTGGCGACAATGTCCATGGCGACTTTGGCAAGATACAGGTTTGTGCCTATACCGACGGTGGCAGTGATGCCGGTTTCGCGCAGGACATCGCGGATCATGGTCATGGCCATGCACTGAGCAGGCTCCGTGCCGGTCCTTGCCGCTTCGGCTGCATAGAGATGGAGATAGGGCGTACAGTCGATAAAGCACTCGTCAATGGAATAGACGTGGATGTCCTCCGGTGCTGCGTACCGCAGGTAAACGGAATAGATGAGCGCGGAGACACGTTCATATTCGGCCATACGGGGCACTGCAACGATGTACTTCACCTGCGTGTGATTGGCCTTCTCATATGCCCGGATGGCCTGTCTTGCCTCAAAC
>JAFSZW010000473.1 GCA_017458865.1 Clostridia bacterium | reverse complement strand
GCCAAATGCGGCGGAAGCGTCCGGCGCCGTCCACGGCGGCTGCCTCGTACAGTTCAGGACTGATGCTGGTCAGTGCTGCCAGGTAGATGATTGTGCCCCAGCCGGCCTCCTTCCAGATGCCCAGTGCGATATATGAGCCGATCCACCAGTTCTCCTTGCTCAGGAAGGGAAGCACCGCATTCTGGTCACCCTTCATCTGCTTGTAGAGGATGTTGATCAGGCCGTCATTGTCCGCCAGCAGGCGCAGCGCGAGGCTGGCGATGATGATCCAGCTCAGGAAATGGGGCAGGTACAGCACGGTCTGCGTAAACTTCTTGAAACGCTTGAAGGCCAGCTCATTGAGCAGCAGCGCCATGATGATAGGCGCCGGGAAGCCGCAGACAAGGTCGAGCAGGTTCAGCGTAACAGTATTGCCCAGCGCACGCCGGAACAGCTTGTCCTTGAAAGCCTTGATGAACCATTCAAAGCCGTTGTTCTTGGCCCAGTCCACCTGCCACGGCGGCAGGATGATGTTGTTCTTCTTGAAAGCCATCAGGATGTAGGCCATGGGGATGTAGCGGAAGATGATAAAGAACGCGATGGGCAGCGCCAGAAGCAGGTACAGAGTGCCGTACCGATGCATATAGGTGGAAAAGCTCGATCCGCCTCTTCTGCCCGGCTTCGCGGTATTGATTGTCTTCTCTGCACGCGCAGTCTTCAAACCGGATCCCTCCGTTCAGTCATATTCATTCATTAGGTCCGTATATCGTAAATACCGAAACACACTGCCTATGGCAGTTGCTGTGCAATTCGGCTGTTTCTGGTTTCATTTTATCGATTCTGTACATCCGTTGCTAATCAAAAACGGGCATACGCTTCTCAGATATTGCTGTTTTTCATCCTTTTTTGCTGTCTTTTGGAGCAGTTATTAAGGAATAATTACGAAAAACAGCTGAATCTGAGCGATGTAATGCCCGTCTGCTATTCTTATAACGTTTTCGGAAATGACAATATCTGAAGGACGATCCTCAGCGGCGGCCCTGGCGCATTGTACGGTACTGCGTAGGCGTGATGCCCTCATATTGTTTGAATACACGGTTGAATGTCGCGATGCTGCCGAACCCTGCGCGGCTGGCAACCTCCGTCATGGAAAGATCAGCCTCGCTCAGCAACTGCCTGCAGAGCATGACACGCTGGCGAAGGAAGAATTCATAAAAACTCATCCCCGTATACTCATTGAAGATGCGGGCGAAGTGATACTTGCTGTAGCCGGAATATGCTGCCATACCGTCAAGTGTCAGCTGCTCGCTGCAGTGCTCGGTGATATACGCATAGACATCCAGCAGCGTTTCGTTCATGTGCTGTCTCCGGTCGCTCTCGTCTGTTTCCTGACGTTCTACCAGCCAGCGCGCAACATGGATCAGGAACAGATCGATCCAGGCACAGATGGCAGCCGGTTCCATGATCTCCCGCTTGTCATGCTCGGTAACTGCCCGGAGCAGGTAATCGATCGCGGTGTCCAGTATCTTGCCATCGGTCTCAGGGCGCAAATGAACGCACGGATAGAAGAAATGCTGCATTGCGGACAGGCCGTCAGCCATGTCAACCACTTCATGATCCACCATGAAGATGTAGCGTGTACCCTCCGGCGGAGCAAGGATCTCATGCACGACGCCGGACGGGATCACAAGAACTTCGCCCGGCTGCATCTCATAGCGGTGATTGTCAATGATCGCCGCATAACTTTCCGTGACCGGCAGGATGATCTCGACCTTGCGGTGCCAGTGAGCGGGATAATCATCCGGTTCATTGTTCGGATAGATGCGGACAGGGCTGCTGTCATGATGATCCAGCTGCCGCAGGCTTGCAAAAGACCTTTCCATATCCCGTTCTCCTCCCGTATATCATCTGACCAGATTATATTATTCCGCCGAATGCTTGTCAAACAACGCTTGTTTTTCAAAAGACCTTTGTATATAATCAAGCAAACAGAGGCTTTGGAGGGATGCATTATGGAAATGACGCTCCGCTGGTACGGAACCGGCTTTGACACTGTTACCCTACGGCAGATCCGTCAAATCCCGGGGGTGACAGGAGTGATCTCAACCCTTTATGATACTGCACCGGGTGAAGTATGGCCCCGCGAACGCATCCATGCCCTGAAAGAAGAGATCGAAGCGGCAGGCCTGCATCTGTCCGGCATCGAAAGTGTCAATGTGCACGATGCCATCAAGGTCGGCTCACCAGACCGTGAGCAGTATATCGACAACTATATCGAAACGCTCGCCAACCTGGGCCGTGAAGACATCCACCTTGTCTGTTATAATTTCATGCCCGTGTTCGACTGGACCCGTACAGAGCTGGCACGCAGGCGTCCCGACGGATCAACAGTGCTCGCGTATACACAGGCAGCTGTAGATAAACTGGATCCGGAGAAAATGTTTGAGTCCATTGCCGGCGACGCGAACGGTGCCATCCTGCCCGGCTGGGAGCCGGAACGCATGGCTCGCGTTAAGGAACTCTTTGAAATGTACTCCGGGATCGACAATGAAAAGCTGTTCGCAAACCTCTGCTATTTCCTCCGCCGGATCATGCCGGTCTGCAACGAGTATGATCTCAGTATGTCCATCCACCCGGATGACCCGGCGT
>JAFSZW010000472.1 GCA_017458865.1 Clostridia bacterium | reverse complement strand
GAAAGGCAGGAATGGATATGCAGATCGCAGAAAAACTCTGCCATCCTCAGTTATGGGCAGCAATGCCGTTGGCCGCCATCCTGCCGCAGATCTCATAGGCAGTGAGCGGAGAGGTAAGCACGACCATATCCTCATCTATGGCCTTGTTGAGGCTCTCCTCCTCCATATCAATCTCCTCGGGCAGGATGATGCACGCCATCTCTGAGAGCACCGCCACGGCAACCACGTTCATATGCGTCTGCACGGTCACCCACGCCATTCCGGTATCCCCGTGAGACATAACCCAGCTGAGCAGGTCGCACACATAACCGCACGTTACCTCCCGCTCAGTTGAAACACTCGGTGTCAGGTTTTTCGCCTCGATCAGCGAAATCAGTTCAGATACAAGCATAGAATCTCCTCTCTTTATCTCAGCCATTTCTGGTATTGGCCCTTTACGCCGCCGGCTCTGTCTTCCCTGCAGCGCATGCCAGATGCCAAAGCCCACGCTGCCCCGGCATAACTTTTCTTACTGCCGCCAGCAGCACAGCTGTAAAACCCGTCGCCGGCAACAGGCAGTGCCAAGGACACATCTACAAGGCTTTTTTTCCAGACATCTCAAGTCCCGGACCAGCAGCGCTGCAGCAGGCCTGGCACTTCCGCGCGCCGGCGCACCGGCCTTACTCGCGCTTGGTCTGTGCGAGCTCAACCATCTCCTGGGCCATTACCTTGAGCTTTTCACGCATGATATGGATGCAGTCCATTTCGGTGCAGTAGCCGCGCACAATATCCTCGGCAAATGCCCGGCAGGTCGGGGATCCGCAGGATCCGCAGTCATAACCGGGCAGACGCTCAATGATCTCGTTCATGCGCACCATCTTGCGCATGGCCTCCTGCATGTTCTCATCCAGGCGGATCGCGTCGTTTGCCTCAATCTCCTCATCGTTCTTCGTCGGGTACTTGTTCAGCATGGAGGTCGGTACATCCTTGTCCGGATGGACGTCCGGCATCTGCTTGACCATCTGGCGGATGGAGTTCTTCGCCACATAGTTGTTCTCAAAGGTCAGCGGACCGCCGACACAGCCGCCCATGCAGGCATTTCCCTCAAAGTAGGTGAGATCCGTGAGCTTGTAGTTCTCCACTTCCTCAAGCACGCGGATGACATTGTCAATACCGTCTACCGACAGGCTATTGCCGGGGCAGACCGCATTTGCCTCGCCGTCCGATGTCGACCAGGCAACGCCGTACTTTGTCGCCGGACGGAAGTTGGGATCGCTCACCATCTTCTCTACGTACGGCAGCAGCAGGCCGTAGAGCTCCATGATGGAAATGGCGCCGTCCACATCCGACTTCTTCTGCCCTATTGGGCGCCGGATGACCGTCATCTTGGCCGGACAGGGCGTGATAAAGAAACAGCCCACTTCCTCCGGCTGGCATTTATGTTCCTTGCAGAACTCCGCTCTGGCAATGGTCGCCGCAACCTCCATCGGCTGCCGGATATCCACGATGTTTTCAATCAGCTCCGGGAAACGGACCTGAATGAGGCGGACGACAGCCGGACAGGCTGATGAAATCAACGGTTTCGGCAGACCGGGCTGCTTGAGCTTCTCGCGGATCGCACGCGTAACCACATCGGCGCCGCGCGCCACCTCAAAGACGTCGTCAAAACCAATGCAGCGGAGCGCTTCAACGACGTATTCTGCCTTCTCTATGCCCCTGAACTGGCCGTAAAGGGACGGAGCAGGCAGCGCAATCGCATACTTGAAATTCTTGATCATGCTGAGCGGATCCGTAACGGCCACTTTCGCATGGTAATCACAAACACGAATACATTCCCCGCAGTCGATGCAGAGCGTATCCAGGATACGGGCTCTGCCGCCTCGAACGCGGATCGCCTCTGTCGGGCAGTGTTTCAGGCAGTTGGTGCATCCTTTACACAGTTCCTTTGCAAGGCGTACGGAATGATAAGGTCTTTCTTCCATAGTGCTCACCTCACTGTCTTAAGCGTCCACGACACTTATGCAAGCATAAACCGCATATTGATGGTCGTCCCTACGCCCACTGTACTTTCAATTTCAAATTCATCTGCGTTCCTTTTCATGTTGGGCAGACCCATGCCTGCACCGAAACCGAGCGAACGCGCTTCATCATTGGCAGTGGAAAAGCCTTCCTTCATAGCCATCGAAAGGTCCGGGATGCCAGGGCCCCGGTCCGCGGAAATCAGCTGAACCGCATCCGGGAAAACATTGAGCTCGAGCTCGCCGCCCAGTGAATGAATCACCAGGTTCAGCTCAACCTCATACGAGGCAACGGCGACACGGCGCAGGACATCGCCGCCCACACCAAGCTGCTTGAGGCGCCGCTTGATGTCAGCAGACGCGCGGCCGGCGCTGGTATAGTCCGCCTGTTCAACCTGATAGCTCGTCTTGAATAAGGGTTCCATCAGCCGCCCTCCCTTGAATCCCACTCCGTGGGCACAGGCACACCGCGCATGCCATTTTCATAGAGCACGCCGCAGGCAGAGAACGCAGTCAGCTTGGTCGCAATGACCACCAGGCCCTGCTCCTCAGCACTTTCGAGGATATCCGCAGTCGGGATCTTTCCCCTGGCAAAGACCAGACACTTGAGATCCAGCATCTCACTTGTCCGGACGACGTGTGGATTCGTAAGACCGGTGATGAGCACCGTCTTCTCATCGACGAATGCCAGGACATCGCTCATCAGGTCGGAGCAGCATGCGGTATATACCGGGATGTCCAGCTTGTCTCCGCCAATGAGCACTTTGGCATTCAGAATCCTGACCATATCTGCAATTGTCACGCAAATCACCTCTTTTAAGATTTCAAAATCTGCTGAATTCATTGTAAAGGAAAACCGAAATCACGTCAAGGATGAACCCCGGAGATTCACTCAAAAGTATATCGTGCATTGCCCGGCCCGGTTCACGGGACATGCCGCAACGGCGTTCCCCGCACCCGGCAAAACGAATGCCGGCCCAAAAACGGATTCAGGCCTGCAGGGACCTGCAGGCCTGATACGTTACAGAACGTCTATGACCTCGTGCCGGATCTTCCGGTAGAAGAAGAGGCTGCAAATCAGCGAGAACCCCTCAGCAATGACAAATGCCCACCAGGTCATGTTGACATTGCCGGTAAGGCGGCTCAGGAGAAATGCGCTGGGGATGAGCACGAGCAGCTGACGGACCAGGGAGATGATCATTGAGTAGATGCTGTATCCCAGGGCCTGGAAGACAGAACCCATCGCAATGCAGACCGCCGCTATCGGGAAGTTCAGCGAAATGGTGCGCAGCGCGGGCACGCCCAGCTTCATCATGTCCTCGGAGGCGTCAAAAAGGCCCAGGAGCTGGCGCGGGAAGAGCTGGAATGCCAATGTGCCAACTGCCATGATCGTAACCGCCGTGATCATGGTATAGCGTACTGCCTGGCGCATTCTGTCAGGCCGCTTTGCACCGTAGTTGTAGGCAATGATCGGCACGCCGCCGTTGTTGAGGCCAAAGATCGGCATGAATACGAAGGACTGCAGCTTGAAATAGACGCCGAAAACGGCAACTGCGGTCGCTGAGAAGGCGATCAGGATCTGGTTCATCAGGAAGGTCATGACAGAGCCGATGGACATCATGATGATGGACGGCACGGCAATGACCATGATGCGGCGAATGATCTCACCGTCCGGTTTGAATCCCTGCATACTGAGACTGACCTCAGGATTGCTCCGTCTGTTGAAGATCAGACCGATACACGCGGCAATCCACTGCCCGAGAATCGTCGCATAGGCAGCACCGGCAACGCCCATGGCCGGCAAGCCGAAATAGCCGAAGATCAGGATGGGGTCCATGATGATGTTGATGATCGCGCCGGTTGCCTGGGAGACCATGGTCATCATCGTCCGTCCGGTGCTCTGCAGAAGACGCTCAAAGAGGATCTGCATGAAGATGCCAAAGCACCCGATCATGACAATGCTCGTGTATGTCTCGCCAGCCTCCACGATTTCCGCGATATCTGTCTGCATCCTGAAAAACGCGCCGGGAATCAGGAAACCGAGCAGCATGAACGAAATGCCGCAGATCACCATGAGCATAAAGCCGTTGGTTGCGGCGCGGTTGACCTGCTTGCCATCCTTTGCGCCAAGGGCACGGGAGAGGATGGCGTTAATGCCCACGCCGATGCCCGAGGCCACCGCAATCATCAGATTCTGCAGCGGAAAGGCCATGCTCAGGGCTGTCAGGGCATTTTCAGAGATACGGGATACAAAGATAGAGTCAACGACATTGTACATGGCCTGCACCAGCATGGAAATCATCATGGGCACACTCATGCTGAGCAGGAGCCGTCCGACGGGCATGACGCCCATCTTGTTTTCTTTATTCACTTCCATTTTTACATTATCCTCTGAACGAAATAATCAGCAAATAAGCGATTCGCAGCCGGATCCGAGAACCTGTCCTGCCCGAGGCAGGTGGTGTTTTCTGCAAGGGGGATGCCCTTTCCCCGGAATACGTTATCCGCTCGACAATTAATTCACCCGGAATCACACAGGTGTCCGGGGCACGGCGCTACAGACGCCGCTCAAGAATGCCTGCAAGTGATTCCGTCCGGAACCCATCCGGAACCGGCGCAGGCATCCGGTTCCACTCAAGCGCTGCCAGCACTGCTGCCGCTGCGCCTGAAACCATGGCATCCTCATCAATGTCAAACTCTGGTGTGCGGTGCCCGGCACCACTGCCTATGCGTTCATTGCGAATGCCTGTAAAGCTGAGCACGCCGGGCCACCATTTGAGGTATGCGCTCATCGTCTCTGAGGCCATCCAGGGCTTCACCTCAGCCACAGGGACCTTGGGCAACTGCGTAAATATCGCGCTCAGGAGTCGCTGGCGAAACGGCTCATTGTTTGCCGTCTCATAGAGCAGCTTGGGGAAATGGAGGATAT
Organism: Clostridia bacterium; assembly: GCA_017458865.1. Taxonomy (GTDB): domain Bacteria; phylum Bacillota; class Clostridia; order Christensenellales; family Aristaeellaceae; genus Ventricola. The sequence continues at coordinate 1,128 of JAFSZW010000472.1, read as the reverse complement.
TGATGCTGCAGCCATATGCCTCCGCTGTGTCCAGGACGACCTTCTTCATCGCAGCGGCGAAGCGCTCGCCAGCACCGGCCGTATCGCACGTCCGGACCGTGCCGGAAAAGACGAGCCTGTCCGGGATGATATTGTGCACATCACCGGCATGCACCGTGCCAACCGAGCAGGTCAGCACCTGATCCGGCTCGACCATCGTCATGCGCAGCGTGCTGAGCCGCGTATGGATGGCGGCAAAGCAGTCGATGGGGTTTACCGCGAGGTCGGGCCTTGATCCATGCCCGCCGCTGCCGACGATTTCGAACTTGAACCCGAAACCGCCTGCCATGGCCGTCCCCCGGCATATGGCAATCTGTCCGGCCTCAATATCCCACCGCACATGCGTTGCATAGCAGGCCCCGATATTGAAGTGCGCATTAAGGTAAGGCAATAGCTCATAGATCCCGTCATTGAGCTCCTCGGCACGCTCAAAAGCGAACACCACGGGAACGCGCAGCGGCACGCGGCTCAGGATGCGCGCGGCACACAGCAGCATGGCCATGTGCGCATCATGACCGCAGGCATGCATGACGCCCGGCACCTGAGACCTGCAGGTTCGGACATTTGCTAGGTTACGCTCGCTTTCCTGAATGGGCAGTGCATCCACATCTGCCCGAAGGAGGATCGCAGGACCCTCGGCGGTGCCGTTCAGGACGCCAATGACCCCGCCGCGCACGACCTCGTGCACATCCATGCCGAGCGCCCTGAGGCTATCTGCGATGTAGGCACAGGTTTTGTCCTCTTTGAGAGACAGCTCCGGGTGTTCATGCAGGTACCGCCGCTCCCGGATCATCCGGTCCTTGTCAGAGAGAACCGCGGAATAGATGTCAAATTCTTCCATTGTACATCATGCCTTGACAAAAATCAGGTAGATTAACGTTGCACAGAGGCCGAGGCCGAACATCAGGAGCGCGTAGCTCATGGTGTGCGTCAGGCGCTGACGGACATCCCGGGCGCCGTCAAAGAGACCTGCCAGCCGGCCGACAAAGTGATGCGACTTTGGCTTGCCTCTAAACACCGTCCGGTTGAGACCCTCAGCCGCCGAATCCGCGACGCTGCCAGCCGCGTAGGCAAGGCCTGGACCGACAT
>JAFSZW010000041.1 GCA_017458865.1 Clostridia bacterium | reverse complement strand
TGGGGATAGATCTCATAGAAAACCGCATTCTTTAACCATTTTGCTGACATGAGAGAGCTCCTTTCTTTTTGAAAGATCTGTCATCAGGCAGTGCGTCCCTGTTAGACAGATTTAATGAAAATGAATTGCTACATTCAGTGTATCATAGGCAAATACCGTTGACAAGTGGAACTTTTTTCATGATGGAGAAAAAGAGAGTTTACCCCGTTGACGCTCATTCAGGGCATGTGATAGGATAATGCAGAGCAATATAAGGATCGACTGAAAGGGATAAGGATCAGCACATTTTGCCGGATCAGGAAGCCCAAAATGAATCATAAACGGAACCGAAAGGAGCTGACGGAATGGATTTATCGAAACAGGCCGGAACGATGAAGTACATGCATTCCGAGTGGATTGCAAGACTTCGCCACTGGGTTGATACGCTCAAAAAAGACCTGTATCAGCCGCTTGGAGATATTCCGGTAGAGTCATTCATGACCATGGAGCACCTCTCACAGGAAGAGGCTATGAAGGGCGAATTCCGGCCGATGCCGGAAGGCACTACCTGGGGACATACCTGGGAGTACTGCTGGATGCGCGGCCAGGTTGTTCTGCCCGAAGCGGCAAAAGGCAAGGTTATTGTCATGGACCTGCAGACGGGCGGCGAGGCGACGCTGTTTGTCAACGGACGTTCATTCGGCACGCGGCGCGCGGAATGGGTCCTTGTGCCGCATCATTACATTGAAGACAACTTCCTGACCATGAACGGCGAACCCGGTCAGGTGTATGACATCCTGATTGAAAACTATGCCGGTCATTTCTTCCCACAGAGCCCGCTGGGCGGCTGCGCGACAGGTCCGGTGCTGCCGGGGACCTATACGGATCCGCTGAAAGAAGGGCAGCGCTCGACGCTCGGTCACATGACATATGGCATCTGGAATGAGGATGCCTATCAGCTGTACATGGACCTCTTTACCCTGATGCTGCTGGGCGACATACTGGATCCGGAAACGCTGCGCGCGGACAAGGTTGCCACGGCACTGCAGGATGCGACGCTGGTTATCGACTTTGAGCAGCCGCTGGAAGGCCGGATTGCGAGCTACAGGGCAGCAAGAGAGGTCCTGAAACCGGCACTTGAGGCGGTGAACGGATCCACAGCACCGGTGTTCTATGCGATCGGCAATGCGCATATTGACCTGGCATGGCTCTGGCCCATGGCTGAAACGCACCGCAAGACCAGCCGTACGTTCGCAGCGCAGCTGCGCTTGCTGGAACACTATCCGAAGTATAAGTATCTGCAGAGCCAGCCGGCAGCGTATGAGATGTGCCGGGAGTACTATCCGGAACTGTTTGAGCGGATTCTTAAGGCGGCGAAGGAAGGCAGATGGATTCCTGAGGGCGCCATGTGGGTTGAACCGGATACCAACATGACGAGCGGTGAATCACTGGTCCGTCAGGTGCTCCATGGCAAGCGCTACTTCAAGGAAGTTTTTGGTGTCGACTCTGTCGTCCTCTGGCTGCCGGATACATTCGGCTACTCGGCGGCACTGCCGCAGATTCTGCGCCAGACGGGCGTTAAGTATCTGGTTACCCAGAAGATCTTCTGGTCGTATAATGAAGGGGATCAGTTCCCGTATCATTACTTTACGTGGCAGGGTGCGGACGGCTCGAAGATTGACAGCTTCCTGCCGACCAGTTACACCTATCAGACAGATCCTGTTGAAATCTGCGAGACCTGGCGCAAGCGGGTCCAGAAACGCGATCTGGATGCATTCCTGCTGCCGTTCGGATATGGCGATGGCGGCGGCGGACCGACACGCGATCACATTGAGTTCCTGATGCGCGAGTCGGATCTTGAGGGCATGCCAAAGGTAAAGATCGAGGGCCCGGTTGAATTCTTCCAGGATATGGAAGCCCAGGGCGGCCCCAAACACACCTATGTGGGCGAGCTGTACTTCTCCGCACACCGCGGCGTCTTTACCTCTCAGGCGGCGATCAAGAAGGGCAACAGGAAGGGCGAGCTGGCACTGCGCGAGGCGGAGATGTGGGGCACCATGGCGATGCTCGCTGGCAATGCCTATCCGCTGCCCAGGATGGATGCGGCATGGAAGAAACTGCTCCTCAACCACTTCCATGACATTTTGCCCGGGTCCTCCATTGGCCGGGTGTACGAGGATGCGCGCAGGGATCACAGGTGGATCATTTCCGAGGCCAATGAGGTCAGGGACGCAGCCCTTGCGCAGCTGGTATCGGGCGATGGCGTGACGGTATTTAACTCCCTGAGCTTTGAGCGGACCGGCCTTGTCTGCCTGCCGGCAGCATTTGAAAACGGTGCCGTGACGGATACGGGCGAGACCGTAAAGACGGTCAGGGGACAGGACGGCATCCTGGCAGTTGTTACGGTTCCGCCGTGCGGTGCGGTTTCGCTCAAGCCTGCTGATGCGGCTGAGGCAACGGCATGTGTGTGCATTTCTCAGTCAGATGGCGTGTTCGTGCTTGAGAATGAGCTGGTTCGCGCCGTGATTGATGAACGCGGTGAGGTGATTTCCTTTGTAAACAAGGATACCGGCCGCGAGTTCGCAGGGGGACAGATGAACCATCTGCTGATGTACAAGGATGTCCCGCGTCTGTTTGACGCCTGGGATATTGATTCCAACTACATTCTGCAGCCGGTTGAGATCAATGAGCCGGTAATGGTTGAAATCCGCGAGACCAATGCCCTGAGGGCGGTTATCCATGTCTCCCGGAAGATTCTGAACTCGACATTTGAGCAGGACATCGTGCTTGAGGCAGGCTCGGGCCGTCTCGACTTTGTGACTGAGGTTGACTGGAATGAACTGCATCGCCTGATGAAGGTGGAGTTCCCGGTAGCTGTCGAGGCAACTGAGGGCATCAATGAGATTCAGTTCGGCTATATGATGCGCCCGACGCATCGCTCCCGCCTGTATGATTCGGACCGTTTTGAGGTCTGCAATCAGCGTTACAGCGCCCTGGCGGATCAGGATCACGGCGCCGCAGTGCTCAATGACTGCAAGTACGGCATCAGCATGAATGGCAATGCACTGCAACTGACACTGCTGCGCGCAGCAGCGACGCCTGAGATGCGCGCTGATAACGGAAAGCATACGTTTACCTATTCCTTCCTTGCCTGGGACGGCAGCTTTATGGATTCGCCGGTTGTCCGGGAAGCCTACAAGCTCAATGTCCCGATGCAGACCGCATCCGGCAGCTGCGCATCGTTCAGCGCATTTGCCGTATCAAAGCCGAACGTGTTTATTGATACGGTCAAGCCGGCAGAGGATGGCAGCGGCGATGTCATTTTGCGTCTGTACGAGGCCAAGCGTGCGGATACCGACTGCGAGCTGACTATCAACATTCCGGCAAAGGCTGTCTATCTGACGGATATGCTGGAGAACGTCACGGATACACTTCCGGTGATGGATGGAAAGGCGCCGCTGCACTTCCACACTTTTGAGGTGAAAACAATCCGCATCAGGCCATAAGGGCTCCCGTATCGGAATGCGGGTAGTATCAGCCAAGCACCGACCAGTTTCAGGATGACACCGCTTGCAACGGCAGGTGCGAAAAGAACACATTCAAAAGGACCGGGCATGCCCGGTCCTTTTTGATAATGGATCGGCAATGGAGATGGATTTCACGGTAAACTCTGGGCTGAATAGATTACTGCAGTTTCAGAACAGGGAT
>JAFSZW010000471.1 GCA_017458865.1 Clostridia bacterium | reverse complement strand
CCTTGTCAACAGCAGATGATATCTGCCGTTGGCCGGACTTGAAACCGGTCAGCCTGTAGGCATGCCGGAGGGCACGATCTGTCCTCTGGCGGAGGCAAGACCAGCCATGGCGATTCCTGCCGCTGTTTTTCCGAAAGCAAAAATGGGATAAGGCACGATTATCAGCACTGCTGCGGCACCAGTACCGGACAATCAATGCAGAGCGGCATGCCTGCTGATTCTGCTTTGCGCCAGTGACAGACCTTAAAAATCGTGCTTTTCGGGCTTGTCATCGACCGGAAAATCGGCTATAATACGCCGCACAGGCGATGAATGAGACAAAGCCCGGTGAAAACGGCATCAAGAGAGAACGAAACACGGCTGCAATTTCGTTTATGTCCGTTCGGGAAATTCACTCAGGAGCATTCTTTCTGAAGATTGTGAGGAAAGAACGGGTAAGCCCGTTACAGCGTTGAGGCCCCGGGGTGTTCGGGGTGAATTTGGGTGGTAACACGGGCTTGACTCGTCCCTTGGGGGACGGTTTTTTGTTTTTTGGGCAAAGCCGTCCAGGGACTGGTCACAGGTTTCGCGATAATGTAACCGAAAGAGGAGGAGTATTTGATATGGATATGCAGGAACAGCTCCGAAAAATCCAACAGGAAGCCGCAAATGAACTTGAAAAGATTGCGGACAAATCAGGGCTTGAGGAGATCCGGCTGCGGGTCCTTGGCAAAAAGGGCCAGCTGACGCAGATGCTGCGTTCGATGGGTCAGCTGCCGGCAGATCAGCGGCCTCAGGCAGGTCAGATGATCAATGCCGTCCGGGCTAAACTGACCGAACAGATGGACGAGATGGAGCAGAAGATCCGTCAGAAGGAGCAGGAGAAAGCGCTCGAACGTGAGATCATTGATATCACAGAGCCGAGGGTGCATACGGCATTTGGCAGCAAGCATCCGCTTTCGCTGGTCGAGGACAAGCTGATCTCTATCTTTACGAGCATGGGATTTGACGCCGTTGAAGGCCCTGAGGTGGAGCTGGATCTGTTTAACTTTGAACTGCTTAACATTCCCAAGAATCATCCGGCAAGGGATGCACAGGATACGTTCTATATTGAGGACAATATCGTCCTGAGAACGCAGACCAGCGGTGTGCAGGCACACACCATGCTCGAGCGCAAGCCCCCGATCCGCATCATCTGTCCCGGCCGTGTTTACCGCGCGGACGAGGTAGATGCCACGCATTCACCGGTATTCCATCAGATGGAAGGCCTTGTCATTGATAAGGACGTGACCATGGCGGACCTTAAGGGAACGCTGGATATCTTTGCAAAGTCGCTGTTTGGTGAGGATGTCAAAACGCGGTTCCGTCCGTCATTCTTCCCGTTCACTGAGCCGTCTGCAGAGGTGGATCTGACCTGTGTTGCCTGCCATGGCAAGGGCTGCCGCGTGTGCAAGGGAACAGGCTGGATTGAGGTACTGGGTGCCGGTATGGTCAATCCCAAGGTGCTTGACATGTGCGGCATTGACAGCAAGGTGTACGGTGGATTTGCGTTTGGCCTCGGCATTGAGCGCATAGCCATGCTGCACTACGGCATTACCGACATGCGTCTGCTTTATGAGGGCGACGTGCGGTTCCTGTCTCAGTTCCGTGAGGATTGATTGGAGGGATAAACGATGAAAGTACCAATGCAATGGATTAAGTCCTATACAGCGATCCCCATGGATGCTGAAGCGTTCCAGGATGCCATGATCATGCATGGAACCGGCGTAGAGGGCGTAGAGGACCAGACTGCGGACGTCAAAAACGTCGTGGTCGGCAGGATAATGAAGGTTGTCCCGCATGAGAATTCGGACCATATGGTCATCTGTCAGGTGGATGTTGGCGAAGCGGAGCCGGTTCAGATCGTTACCGGTGCGCCGAATGTGCATGAGGGGGACGAGGTGCCGGTCGCTCTGGTCGGCGCGGAACTGCCCGGCGGTGTCAAGATCAAGACGGGCAAGCTGCGCGGTGTCGATTCCTTTGGCATGTGCTGCTCCGGTCCTGAACTGGGCGTGCCTGAGTACCTGTATCCCTCCGTTGGCGACAAGGGACTCCTTGTTTTCCATGAGGAGTATGCCCCCGGCACCGATGTGCATTCCATCCTGGGCATTGATGACCAGATCATTGATTTTGAGATTCTGGCCAACCGGCCGGACTGCCTCAGCGTCTGGGGCGTTGCCCGCGAGGCGGCGGTGACCGTTGGAACGAAGTTTGAAAAGCCGGAGATCGCCTTTAAGACGGTGCCTGGCAGGATGAGCGACTATGTGACCATAGATGTCCGGGATACGGATCTCTGTCCGCGTTATGTCGGCCGCATTGTCAGGAATGTCAAGATCGGGCCGTCCCCGATGTGGCTGCGCAAGGCGCTCCATGGTGCCGGTGTGCGCTCTATCAATAACATCGTTGACATCACCAACTATGTCATGCTGGAGACCGGTCATCCGATGCACGCTTTTGACCTTGACAAGGTGAAGAATGGGCACATTGTGGTCCGCCGGGCTTATCCGGATGAAACCATTACCACCCTTGACGGCAAGGAACGCGCACTGACCACGGATATGCTGATGATCGCCGATGAAACCAATGCGACGGGCATTGCCGGCGTCATGGGCGGCGAGGAATCCGAGATCACCGAGACGACGAAGACGGTGCTGTTTGAGGCGGCAGCCTTTGACCGCACGAGCATCCGCCTGACGACGCGCGCGCTCGGCCTGCGGACGGAAGCCTCCGGACGTTTTGAACGCGGCGTGTGCGCGGCAACCTGCCTTGAGGCAGCCAATCGTGCCTGCCAGCTGGTGGATATGCTGGATGCCGGTGAGATCGTTGATGATGTGTTTGACTGCTATCCGAATCCGAAACCGCAGCCGAGGATTGAGGCATCCGTTGAACGGATCAACCGGAAGATCGGCATGGAGATTGCCGGTGAGGAAATGGTTGACATCCTGCAGCGCCTTGATATGCAGGCATCGCTCAGCGGCGACTGCCTGACGGTTATCCCGCCGGTTTACCGCGAGGATATTGAAAATGAGTCGGATATCTCCGAGGAAGTGCTGCGCATCCATGGATATGAGTATATCGGCTCTACGCTGCTGCGCGGCGAGACGGCACCGGGCTCCCGGAATGCCAATATGCGGGTATCTGACCGCGTCGGCCGCTTCCTTGCTTCCAAGGGATTCTATGAGATCCGCAACTTCTCATTCATCAGCCCGAAGAGCATTGAGAAGCTGAACCTTGATGCGGATGATCCGCGCAGGAAACTGCTTGCGCTTCGCAATCCGCTGGGCGAGGATACCAGTGTCATGCGCAGCACGCTGATTCCCAGCATGCTCGGCACCATTTCCCTCAACCAGAACCGCAACAACGAGACTGCGATGCTCTATGAGATCGGCCCGGTCTTTGATGAATGGAACCGCAAGGCAGGCGAGCTGCCCGCTGAGATTCCGACACTCTCAATTGGCGCCTATGGCGAGGGTGTTGATTTCTTCCTGGTCCGTGATGCCGTACTGGATCTGCTGGCCTCATTCGGCGTACGTGGCGAGGTGGTCCGCGGACACGAGAACTTCCTGCATCCGGGACGCACTGCATTCGTTGAGGCAGGCGGCCAGAGGATCGCAGTGATTGGTGAACTGCATCCGAACACGATGAAGGCATTTGAGATCACCAAGCGGACAGTGGTTGCTGAGGTAAACCTCAAAATGCTTGGTGAGATGCAGGTGGAGGTTGACAAGATCAAGCCGCTGCCCAAGTTCCCGGCAGTCACGCGCGACCTTGCGCTCGTCATGACGGAGAGTACAACGGTCGGCAGCGTGCTCAGGGTGATTGAGCAGGCCGGCAAGCCGATTCTTGCCAATGTCAGCGTTTTCGATATCTACCGCGGCGCGCCCATGATGCCTGGCACCAAGTCTGTTGCGTTCTCTCTGCAGTTCCGCAATCCGGACCGCACGCTTTCAGATGACGATGTCAATCCGGTGATGCAGAAGATCATCGATGAATGCAAGGCGCAGTGCAATGCAATTCTACGTCTGTAATGATGGAGATAGCCAAACGGATCGGACCGGAAACGGCCAGGTACGCCGTGCTCGGCGAACACCTGGCCCATACCTGGTCCCCCTATATCCACAATACGCTCTTTGATGCAGCCCACGCGGATGCCGTGTACCTGCCGATGACCATCGACAGGGAACATCTCGGCTCCGCAGTGGACGTGCTCAGATACTGTTACAAGGGATTCAACGTGACCATTCCGTACAAGGAACTGATTCTGCCATACATCGACGAGCTGGATACACGGGCAACCGTGATGCAGGCTGTCAACACGGTGGAGGTCAGGGACGGACGTCTGATCGGACATATCACAGACGGACTCGGGATGATGCGGGCGATTCAGGAGCAGGGCGTCTGTGTGGATCATGTAAATGCGCTGGTTCTGGGCGGCGGCGGCGCCGCCCGGGTTGCCGGCTATGAGGTCCTGGAGCGGGGCGGCACTGTGACTTTCGCGCTTCGCAACTTGCAGAAAGCCCGGCAGCTCATGGACAGTCTGGTGCCGGCATTCCCTGATGGAGGCGCCAGAATCCGCACAACAATGCTTTCTGAGGCAGATGGTCAGTTTGATCTGATCATCAACTGTACGCCGGTCGGCATGTACCCTAACGTGGATGCATGTCCTCTGGCAGATGATGTAATATGCCGTGCCGTGGCGGTCTTTGATGCGGTGTACAATCCGCGGGAGACGGTCTTTTTGAAAACGGCAAGGCAGTCGGGCATTCCCGCGATAGAGGGCTTTGGAATGCTCTACTACCAGGCGGTTGAGGCAGAGCGGTTCTGGGATCCCATGAACCTGCCGGATGATTCCGTTCAGGCAGAGATCTACCGCAGCCTGCTTGAGCAGCTATGATGTTCCGAACAAGAGGGAGAAGAGGTGGATTGAATGCGGCCAGTGATTGGCGTATGCGCATCCCACGATACGGAAAAGAAGACATTCTTTGTCCGTGAGAACTATATGGAATCCATTATGAGGGCCGGCGGCCTTCCGGTACTCCTGCCGATGACCAGGGATGCAGAGACGATTGGCGAGATGGCCGAACGGATCGACGGCCTGTTCCTTGCAGGAGGCGGGGATGTTGATCCTGCCCATTACAACACGCCGAAACATCCGAAATGCGGCGAAATTGACCCGTTGAGGGATGATTTCGAGCTGATGCTCATCTCCCGGGTTATGACGCGCAAATTGCCCATATTTGGCGTATGCCGGGGCATTCAGGTGATGAATGTTGCCCTTGGCGGTACACTGATCCAGGACATTCCATCCGAGGTACCGGTGAATGAGATACATTTGCAGAATCCTCCGTATGATGAGCCGATCCATGAGATTGACGTCTATGAGGACGGTCTGCTCAGGAAAATCCTGAATGTGCCCCGCTTTGCCGTCAACTCCACACATCATCAGGCAGTCCTTGACCTGGCGCCCGGTTTCGTGGTGGATGCCAGGTCACCGGAGGGGATCATCGAGGCGGTTCATATGAAAGATGATCCGCGGATATTCGGTGTCCAGTTCCATCCCGAGCACTTTGCCTACAAGTCCAAAGGTGCGCAGGCGCTGTTCAATTATTTTGTCGACTGCACCAGGACCTGATGCATATCAAGCAGACTTCCGGATTTCCGGAGGTCTGTTTTATTAGATGGAGACGCCTGATAAAAGGAGGTGATAACGGCTGTTTTTGATCTGAACAGGGAAACCGCATCCGGTGGTTTTCTTAAGGTTGCGATTGTCCCGGAGATACGCTATAATCTGTAACAGTTATGAAAAAAACAGCAGAAGGGGACAATGTCATGAAGAATATCTGCGTTATTTTACTGCTCAGCCTGATGGTGCTGTGGCTCTTTGCCGGCGCAGCCTCGGCGGATGTCGACTCGGGAACAGTTCGTGTCTATCTGCGCCGGCTGGTTTCGGATTATCCGTTCGAGATGGACATGAATGGTGATTTTACTGCCAAAAACGGCACCATGTGGTTTGCCAGCGGTACGCATCTGGTTGCGGCAGTTCAGGACGGCAGAATCTGCCTGTATGGAAACGGATTCACGCTTGATGTCGGCAATAAGGTTACCTTTATGCGGGTGAGTACGGATGAGGACAGTTACTTTCTTCTGACAGGTCTTACGAACAAATATGCCGGCGACCTCACGTTGACCATTGAAAACGGACAGATCCGTCCTGTCATGACGATGGACATAGAGGAGTATGTGCGCGGCGTTGTGCCGTATGAAGTCGGTGATTCCTTCCCAATGGAGGCAATTAAGGCTCAGGCAATAGCTGCCAGAACCTATGCACTGGCCAAGGCAGGTCAGTATGATGATGCCGATGTGGATGATACAACGAATGACCAGGTGTTCAGAGGACGTTCCTCAATCAGCCCGCTCTCTGAAATGGCAGTCAGGGAAACCGCGGGAATTATTGCGGTACGTGACGGAAAGCCTGCAATCTGCTACTACACAGCCAGCAATGGCGGGCAGATTGAGGATGCACAGCATGTCTGGCCGCGGGATGATCCAAATGCCTTCACCTACATGGAAGTGAAGGATGATCCGTATGATGTGGGCAATGAAAGCAGTCCGGTCAGACGGTATGTATTACCGTTTACCCTGGGGGATAACAGCATAAATGCAGAGGTTATGGGGGTTCTCACCGGCGCAGTGGCAGAGAAGCTGTCCGTCAGCGGACAGACGGTAATTGCAGATCAGATCAGGATAGATACCATAAATGCCGTTGAGCTGGGTGAACCGAAGTATCCGGATTCCAGGATAATGACAAAAGTAGATCTTACGCTGGGCATCTCAAAGCGGGAAATACTCGAGACAAAGACCATAACCGTTCCAACACCGTCGCCGGACGCGAATGAACAGGAAACGGCGCCATCGGCAACACCTGAGGTGAGGACGGAGTATGTCTTCTCCGAGTATGAGGCAATGGATGAGCCGGTGCAGATTTCGATTCCTTTCTTTGGCGCGTTTGAGCGGGCAATGGGACTGTCAATCAATTCGGCTGACAATGAAATCCAGACACTCTACACGACAGATGACGGATTTGTCCTTGAAACGAGGCGCTACGGTCACGGTTCAGGCATGAGCCAGCGAGGCGCTGAGCAGATGGCCCGCGTGTACAGGAAGACATATAAGGAAATCCTGGCGTTCTACTATCCTGGCCTCACACTTGAAACGCTTTCCTATCCGCAGGACAGCCGCCAGGTAAGCACGTACATGACCGAGCAGCCAACACCCAGACCAAGTCCGACGCCAAGACCGACACTGATGCCCATCACCACAGATGATATGAAGGAGGGCTGGTTTGTTGCCGAGGTGACCAATATAGACGAGGATTCCTCCCTGAATCTCCGTAAATCGCCGTCGCTTTCCGCGGATATTCGCATGCGTCTGTTCAAGTACCAGAAACTGATTGTCGAGAGCCAGACGGGCGACGGCTGGTCCAAGGTTCATACGGATGCCGTTGAGGGCTATGTGCGGACGGAGTTCCTCCGGGCCATTGAGGAGTGATACAGATAACGCTCAGATGATTATGCTGCTTTTCGGAACGATACAGTATGGCTGGAGGTGCACAGATGAATGTACTGATGATAAACCTGCCTTTTTCAGGCCATACGAATCCCACACTGCCGCTGACGAGGGAACTGGTCAGCCGGGGACACAGGGTCACCTATGTCAATGCTGAACCGTTTCGTGCCAGTATTGAGGCAACAGGCGCGGCATTTGTCCCGTACAGGGATTTCCCGCCTGACCTGAGTGAGGAGGCAAGGAAGCGATGCTGCTTTCGGGCTGCATTTGATACCGCGATGGCTCTCAGTGATGCTTATGATGTCCTGATTTACGAGATGTTCTTCTATCCGGGCATCGAAGTTGCAAATCGAAAGCACATTCCCTGCGTACGGCAGTTTTCCCAGCCGGCATGGTCCTTTGAAACCTGGGCACGTACGCCGCCTTTATTCCGCCTTTCCGCAAAGCTGATCGACCTGCAGATGATGACCAGGCAGGAAGCCCGGCGCATGGGATTTGCGCGTTCATGCCTGCGAGACGGTATTCTGTCCCGGGAGCCGGACCTGAACATCGTCTATGTGCCTGAGGCCTTTCAGGACTGCAGATCATCCTTTGATGAGCGTTATCTGTTTATGGTTCCACAGCCATCAGGCACAGCATCCAGGCAGCGGATTCCCTATGATGAGATGAGGGCGCCCATTGTGTATATCTCGCTGGGCAGCATTATCAGCAACCGGGGATTTTGCAGGGAGTGTATCCGGGCTTTCGGAAACCGCGAGTATTCAGTGATTCTGAATACAGGGAAAGTCCGGCCGGAAACGCTCGGCCGGATTCCGGATAATATCTACGCATATTCCTTTGTGCCGCAGATTGAGGTATTGTCGCATGCAGATGCCTTTTTGACCCACTGCGGGATGAACAGCATCAATGAGGCAATTTACGCGGCCGTTCCTTTGGTCGCCATGCCGTTTCTCAATGACCAGATTACAAACGCAGCACGCATCGTGGACCTTGGCCTGGGCGTTCGTGTCCGATCCTTTCCAAGCCGCGGCAAATCGCTTTATGAGGCCGTTGGCAGGGTGATAGGGAATGCGGGCATCCGGGAAAATGTGGAAAAGATGCGTGGCACGCTGATGCATCAGATCAACTGGGATATGGTCATTGAACGGATTGAAAACCTTGCAAAAACGCAGTGAAATGCATCAATTCGCTTTTTCAGCGAAAAAATCAAAATTTCCAGGTCAAAAGTTTGAAAAACCAGTCAAAAGGCCTTGAAAAAAGTCCGGGAATTGGTTAGAATAGCCGTTGGAATTGGATTTCTATCCATCCCAATCACGATTTACGCAACATTTAAAGGAGGAGATTCCCATGG
>JAFSZW010000470.1 GCA_017458865.1 Clostridia bacterium | reverse complement strand
GGTGAACAATGCCATTGTGCTGGCATATACGTACCTTACACAGGGCGATGCGAAGTACCTGGATGCAGTGGTCTCAGCCGTTGACTATCTTCTCGGCTGCAACCCCATGGACATTTCCTACGTGACCGGATACGGCACGCATACAACGGCCTATCCGCATCACCGGTTCTGGGCAAAGCAGATCAAGGACGCCTATCCGCTGGCACCCTGCGGTGTCCTTTCCGGCGGACCGAACTCGGGCATGCAGGATCCCTGGGTCAAGGGCGCCGGATGGAAAAAAGGCGCCATTTCGCCGGCCAAGTGCTATCTTGACCACATTGAAGCATGGTCGGTCAATGAGTGTACGATCAACTGGAATGCGCCGCTTGCCTGGCTGCTCGGCTTTGCAGCATGTGAGGCGGGGGACGGCATCATCATCGGTGCGACAGGCAACGGATTCGGTGCACAGGTCAGTGCTCAGCCAGCTGAGAATCCCTGTCCCGGTGTCCACTGACACGCATTATGCAAATCCCTGTGTCGGTATCCACTGAACCGCATCGCACAAATCCCGCCCCGGCGGGCTGATCAAACAGAGGAGGACAGAATGGCATCTATCATTGGAACGTGGCGCATGTCCTATGACAGCGTACTTGAGGCTTACAACCGTCTCACGGCAGGTGCATCTGCCATGGACGCGGTTGAGTATGCCGTTGCTGAGGTGGAGCGGAATCCGCAGTTTGTCTCTGTCGGATACGGTGGACTGCCTGCCAGGGACGGTGAGGTGTACATGGACGCCGGCTGGATGGACGGCACCACGCTGCGCTGCGGTGCCGTCATGTCCGTTCGCCATGTCAGCAGTCCTGTAAAGGCGGCGCGAATGCTCTGCGGGCGTGAGAAGAACTGGCTGCTCTGCGGCACAGGCGCGGAGGCGTTTGCCATCCGCTCCGGCATCCCCATCCGTGATATGCGAACGGACCGCTCCCAGATGAAATGGCGCGCCAGGATTGCAGAGGAGGCGGAGACCGCAGGCGCATATGATGGGCATGATACGGTCTGCGTGATTGCCAGGGACAATCAGGGACATATGATAGTCGGCACATCGACATCCGGTCTCTTCATGAAAGAGCCCGGACGGGTCGGGGACACCCCAATCGTAGGCTCCGGGTATTACTGTGACGGGGAAGCGGGCGCTGCCGCTGCGACAGGGCTCGGCGAGGACATCATGCGCGGCTGCCTGTCCTACGAAACCGTGGCGCTGATGCGCACAGGCATGGATGCGCAGACTGCAGTGCAGTCTGCAATGAAGGCGTATATGGACAGGCGGAGCCGGCTTTCAGAGACGGTTGACAATATCAGCCTGATTGCTATGGACAATCGCGGGAACATCGGCGCGGCTACATCGCTTGAGTCCTTCCCGTTTTCTGCCGGAACAGACAGCGGCTTTTCCATGTACGAGGCGATGTACCTGGATGGCAGTCTGACCATCCTGCCCCGCAGGGCAGAGGACATTCCGTTAGGGGATTAAGCGTGCCAACCTTGCCTGTGATGCAAAACCGTGCAAAATGGAAAAAGCCGCATTGCTGCGGCTTTTCCGTTGGAATGTAGAAGAAGGAATGAAAGAAAGAAATTAGGATGAAGAAACAGTGTCAACTGCTGTTGACGGAGACAGTATAGCATTCAAATGTGACAGGAATGTGTCACAACTCTGAAACCATTGTGAAAGAATGGATCAGTCCGCGAAGAGCGGCGTAGAGAGATAACGATCACCTGTATCCGGTAGCAGGGCAACAATGGTCTTGCCCTTGTTTTCAGGCCGCTTAGCCAGCTGGATGGCGGCAAATACTGCAGCACCGGAGGAGATGCCGACCAGAACGCCTTCCTGTTTGCCAATGGCCTTCCCGGCAGCAAATGCATCGTCATTCTCGACAGCGATGATTTCGTCGTAAATGCCGGTGTTCAGCACATCCGGCACAAAGCCAGCGCCAATGCCCTGAATCTTATGGGCACCGGCCGTGCCTTTGCTGAGAACAGGGGAGGAGGCAGGCTCAACGGCAACGACTTTGACGCCCGGATTCTGGCTCTTCAGATACTCGCCAACACCCGTGACGGTGCCGCCGGTACCAACACCGGCAACAAAGATGTCCACCTGTCCATCCGTATCGGCCCAGATCTCAGGACCAGTGGTTGCCCTGTGGATTGCCGGGTTTGCAGGATTGACGAACTGTCCGGGGATGAAGCTGTTGGGGATGGTCTTTGCGAGTTCCTCCGCCTTTGCAATTGCGCCCTTCATGCCTTTTGCACCTTCAGTCAGGACCAGTTCCGCGCCATAGGCACGCATGATCTGCCTGCGCTCAACGCTCATGGTTTCGGGCATAACGATGATGATCCTGTATCCGCGCGCAGCGGCTACGCTTGCCAGACCGATGCCGGTATTGCCTGAGGTCGGCTCAATAATGACAGAACCTTCCTTAAGCAGGCCTTTCTGCTCGGCATCATCTATCATTGCCTTGGCAATACGGTCCTTGACAGAGCCGGCCGGATTGAAGTATTCCAGCTTCGCAAGAATGCGGGCTTCAAGGTTGTTCGCCTTTTCCGTATGGACAAGCTCAAGGAGCGGAGTATGGCCGATCAGCTGATCTGCAGAAGTGAAAACGTTCATAAAAGTACCTCCACGAATTAAATTCATACTAAAACGATATGAATATAGTGAATACTGCGCTATTATAGTTTGGCCGTTTTTATTTGTCAAGCATTTTACTAAACTTTTTTATCGCTGAACGGCAGCAGGGTCAGACACGGTTCGTTTCCGGCCAAACGATTGCCCAAATGAGGTCATTCGTTCCTGCAATTATGCCTTGCCGTGTTGACTTTTGTCTACCCAAAAACAACTGAAAACAGAATGGATTGCGGGTGATTATGATGAATCCTCTGAACAGACAGTGGTTTTACAGGGGCTTTCGGAAAACGCTGAGCACACTGCCAGGGGACAAGGCCGTGCAGATCTGGGAGGAAGCCGGGCAGGAATATACGCGAATACTAGTACTGCATTTCATAGATAATAGTG
>JAFSZW010000469.1 GCA_017458865.1 Clostridia bacterium | reverse complement strand
CTTCGTTCCATCATAGCCAACGACTGAATACTCCTCAACCTTTGCACGGGTTGCGTCATCCATGATGAAGTCATCCGCCTCGAGAACGCGGCCGCAGGTCGCATCATAGTTGGCAAATCCGCCTGCACGGGAAAGGACTTCAAACGTGCCGCGTGCATACTCTTCAAACTGGTTAACCGGAGCAGTTTTATCGCTGCTGCGTCCATCCGTGTACGACACATCCGCAGCCACGCTGAACGTTTCAGAGGCCAGTACGGTGTGGGAATCCGAACGGATGGAAATGGTGTAGTCGCCTGCCTCAAGGATGTATCCGCCGCCGGGGATCTTCTTCCCGTCGGAATCATAGGCAGCCATATCTTCCTTGTTCAGCTTGAAGCTGACGGTGCCGGACGCGCCGGGTGCCAGCTCAGCCGTCTTGGCAAAATCAATGAGGTTAACGGATGCCTTTTCAATGCCGCCATCCGTGTAAGGCGGTGTGAAATAGACCTCGACGACATCCTTGCCGGCCGTCTTGCCGGTATTGGTTACTGTGACATCAAAGGATACCGTCTTGTCATCATCCTTGAAGTTCTCAATCTTCTGCTCAAATGTGGTGTAGCTGAGTCCGTAGCCGAAAGGATACTGGACCTTTTCATCATAGGCAATGGCACCCTCATCGGATGCAGTCTCGTAATACTTGTAGCCGACATAAATGCCTTCCACATAATTGACAAAGCCGATGTTACCCTCGTAGGCGCTGTCCTTCGCGGCAATTGCCTGCTTGAGGTCATCCACATTGGTATATGCCAGGTTGCCAAAGTTGTTGATGTACGGTGTGGTCATGAGGTCCTTGACAAACGTATCAACCGTACGTCCGGACGGATTGACCGCGCCGCTGACAATCTCGCCAAGCGCCGTAAAACCGGTAATACCTGCGCCCGGTGCCCAGATAACAGCACCGATCTGCTCGTACTCATCCACCCATCCGAGTTCCATCGCATTGTTGGCATTGATTATCACAACAACCTTATCAAACTCGGAGCAGACCTTGTCGATCATGTCCTTTTCAGTTCTGGACAATTCGAGATACGACTCGCCCTCGCTGAAATCATCATAATTGCCATTGTTGGTATAGGATGCATTCATATAGCCATAGCTGGCCGGTGCGACAGATACCTTTTCTGCCGGGTTGTACGTGCCGTGAATGACGGCGTACATGTCCATCGGGAGGTCTGCGCCCTCACCGCCGGACCGTCCGATGACGATAATTGCCGTATCGGAGAATTCCTTGGTTGCCGCAATCAAATTGTCGTTGTAAACGCCCACCGGGGGCTCAGGAAGGGTCCAGTCCTGTGCATACATGCCAATGGACGGCCGCGCCGGCTGATACTCATAGTACATGTTGGACAGGCCGGTATTGATTTCAAATCCGGCATTTACAAAGGACTGCAGGATGCCAACCGCAGAGGATGCATCAGATGAACCGGAGCCCGTGCCGCCGAACAGCGGATTGGTGGATGCCCAGCCGAAAATGTTCAGCTTGGTCGACTTGTCCAGCGGCAGAATGCCGTTGTTCTTGAGCAGGACCATGCCCTCCTCGCCGACCTTCTGAACCGTCGCCTTGCTCTGAGCAACCGTTTCAGGTGTCAGTTCAGCCTTGGACGCATTCAGGTAGCCGGAAACGTTGTTGTACATCGGTCCAAAGCAGATCATATTGACAACGCATACAATGCCCGCGATGCCTGCCAGAACGGCAACCCAGCGAATGACATGTCTGGTGCCCTTTTTGGCGAAATGGGCCAGGAACAGAATCACGATAACTGCGAGAATGATGAGCAGAACTGCCCAGACATATCCCTGCAGCATGTTCAGATAAGATTCCAGATCCGATGCGCTGACCCCCATGGGCGTAAATATCGGGGAAAGAAGTGAAGTTAAGAGATTAATCATACCATTTCTCCTCGTTTCAGCCTTTGGTTCTTATCACAGAGATGCCCGGTCCGGTGTCATCGCCGCAACATTTGCCATGACTCTGCGGCGATGGCCGGACAGAACGTTCAAACACAATGTCTTTCCTCATCTGTCGGCGCAGGCCGACAATGAGACAGTGGGAGATTCTTACTCTTTGGTCTCAGCCGCCGCTTCCTCGGCAGGGGCCTCGGCTGCAGCTTCCTCTGCAGGGGCATCAGCCGGTGCCTCAGCAGCAGCCTCCTCCGCAGGGGCTTCTGCCGGTGCATCAGCTGCTGTGCCGGCAGCAGATACAGCCTTTAAGCGATCGCCAAAGTCAATGCTCGTCACTTTGGTAAGCGGCGCTTTTGAATACTTCTCCGTGCGCACATCGCTGATCACGCCGGACCAGTTCATGCCGAAAGCAAAGTCATACTTGCTGCCCGCGGCATCCACATAGCACTCCATGTCTCTCGGAATGTCATCCGTCTGCTTCTCTACCACTTCCATGGAGGCGGGCTGCTGGAAGACCAGAAGGCCGTTCGGTTCTACCTTGCCCAGGATGATCTCGGCAACTGCTGCCGGTTTCTGGGCATTATAGGAGACCAGAATGACGTTGCACAGCGGCTCAACGTCGTTCCAGATCATGCCGCGCTCCATGCTCACGGATGCAATGACCGGAACACTGCCGGCAACGGAGGCTGCATACTTAAGCGCCTCGAGATGTCCATAATTGGTATCCGCCGGAGCGGTTACGCCTTTATAGGAACGGTTCTCCCTGACGCCGTCGATGGTCTGTCCGGAGAGGGACGGATCCCTTGCCGTATCTGCCGTGTACGCCTCATACTGCAGAGACGCCGGATAATAGACCTCCTCGCCCTCAGGCTCTGTCGGCGGTCCAAACGCTGCGGTCAGATAAGAGCTGTAGGATGCGCTGTATGCGCCGGTCATGCCGACCAGGATAAAGTCGCAGGACGCAATGTCATCCGCGCTTGCCCTGGTGATGTCCTCGCTGGTATAGGCACCATCCGCACCGGAGGGATCCTTTACCGTATCGGTGACAATCTCAAAGTACTTGCCAAGGGTGTCGAGGTCCATGCTCGGGCTCCAGGAAGGCGTTCCCGGGCTGATGCCAAACATCCAGTTGGCGGTGAAATTGGTGCTGTACGCATACGGAACATAAACCTTTGGCTTGGCTTTCGCATCCTCAGCCGCTGCCTTGATCGTCCCGTCATTCTTGATCATGACCACAGACTTCTTCTGTGTCTCAAGACCATAGGCATTTGCCTTCTCGCTGTAGATAATGGAATCTGCATAAGCGGAATCGCTGTACGGCAGATCGAACATGTTGAGGTTCATCATCACGAGGATGTAGTTATAGGCAGCCTTGCTGACAATGGCATCCGCCTGTTCCTGGCCGACGTTCTTGACGAGCAGATCATAACCTTCCTCAATGCTTGCGGTTCCGTCATAGCCGCCGAACAGGTTCATTCCGCGCTCAAGACCGAGTGCGACACGCTCAGGCTCGCTCATTTCCTCTGTGCCCCAGAGACCGCCGGTCTTGGTGCCCAGTCCGCCAAGCACGCCCCAGTCTGTGATGATCAGGCTGTCATATCCGGCCTCATCCAGCAGGCTGTACATGAACGGATTGTATGCGCCGGCCCATTCGCCGCCGAACGGGTTGCCGTCACTGTCGAGGTTAATCGCGTATTCGGTCATGATGCCGGTTGCGCCGGTCTTGCCCGGCAGCTTGAATACGCCGTCAAAGTAGGTAATCAGGTGCGCCTCGAGATTCTGTCCCGGGAATACCGCATAGCGTCCGCTGAAACTGTGATCATCGCGTCCGCCCTCGGTTGAACCGGCGCCGCCATAGTGCTTGGTGAAGCAGTATACCGATTCACTGCCCCAGCCCATGTCATTCATGGCATCGTCATAAGTGGACTGGAGTCCGTTGACATACGCGGTTGCAATGTCCAGCGTGAGCTGCGGATCCTCGCCGTACGTGCCGCCCGCGCGGCTCATGATGGGCGATGCAATATCCACCTGGGGGCCAAGGAGTGCCGTAACACCGGCTGCACGATACTGTTTGGCTGTCTCACGTCCGATTTCAGCCGCCAGTTCAGGATCCATTGTGGAGGCCAGCGACAGCGTTTCAATGAGTCCGGAAATATTGGCCGGGTCGATTGAAATCATAGCCGGAATGCCGTAATAGCAGCTCTCTGCAGATTCCTGCAGTGCATTGGTCCACTTGGCATGCGCCCCGCCGCCATTGGAAATCGCACGGGTAACGCCGCCGCGGCCGCCCGCCTTGAGATACGCAGCAGATGCGTCATCTGCGGCCAGGGATTCTGTCGTGAACGGGCCATTCCAGCCGCCATGGGCCAGAATAACTGCACGCTCTGCGCCCTTCATCTGGTCAACCAGATCCTTTGCGCGCTCTTCGGACGTCTTCCGCCAGTCTTCGTAGACATCCAGCTTGCCATTCTGGTTGAGATCCTTGAAGGCAAATCCGTCGTCCTCAATGATCTTAACGCCGGAAATGCTGGAGAGGCCGAGCGTATCCCCGCCCTCGTTGACGATCTTCACCCAGCCATCCGCAGTAACCTCGACGGTATACTTTGCGCCTTCACCTGCAACAGGAACATACTTCTCGATTTCCTTTACAGGTTCCGCATCCGCGGTTTCCGTCGCTGCAGCCGTGCTGGCCGCATTCTTGTATGGATCATTGTTCTTGTAGGGATCGTTATTCTTATAGGGGTCATTGTTCTTATAGGGATCGTTGTTCTTATAAGGATCATTTGCCGCGGAATCCACAACTGTGGTTTCTGCCGGCCTGGCTGCAGCGGCCTGGCCCTCAGGAATGATCAGCTTATATGGGCTGTCTGCCGGGTTTGCCGACAGGACAACAAGATTGGATGGTTCAGCCGCTGTATCCTTTGCCGGCTGTGTCTCCTGTTTGGTACAGGCTGACAAAAGACACATCACAAGCAGCAACAGAACGATCAGAGCCATCTTCAGTTTCTTCGGATGATTCATACTTGTTCCTCCTCCATGATCTAAAAAAAATGGTCGACCAATTATAATATATGTGGTTTTTTCTTACAACGAGCCAGCACTCCATTCTCGCAATATTGGATGTTTTCTGAGGTTTGATCCATTACTATTTGTCTATTGTACACAAATGCAAATCTGTTTAAAAATGCTTTTCCAACAGGCACAGTATCCGTTTCCGGTTGACCGTGCAGCTCAGGTTTTCGAACATTCGTTTACTCGCAGACATTTTCCTGCAACCGCCGGCTGACAGATAATTTGAAATTTCCTGTTGCAAAATCCATTCAATGGTCGTATACTGTATCTATTCCTACTATTTCGGTATGATTAGTGTGCATAGATCTGTCAGGTACTGACATATGTCCCAGGAGGTCCAGGCACTGACAGCAGATCAATTGATATTTGAGGAGGTTTCCCGTGCCGCTGCTATCCGTTCAAAATCTCAGTGTTTCCGTAGATGATTCAGAAATTCTGCATGAGGTAAGCCTGTCCATGGAGCCAGGCGAGGTTCATGTCCTCATGGGGCCCAATGGTGCCGGAAAATCCACATTCGGCAATGCCGTCATGGGTAACCCGACTTATGCTGTAACCCTGGGCACCATTCTGTTTAACGGACAGGATATCACCAGCTTCCCGCCCGATGCACGTGCCAGAGCCGGCCTGTTCCTGTCCTTCCAGAATCCCCTGGAGGTGCCGGGAATCAGCCTGTCAAACTTCATCCGCAGCGCGGCCGAACAGGTCAGCGGTGAACATATCCGCCTCTGGACGTTCCGCAAGCGCCTTGAGAATCACTTGAGTGTTCTTGATATGGACGATTCCTACCTGGACCGTGATCTGAATGTTGGCTTTTCCGGCGGCGAAAAGAAAAAGGCGGAGATTCTCCAGCTGCTCGCCTTGAACCCCCGGCTTGCCATCCTGGATGAGACCGATTCCGGCCTGGATGTCGACGCGGTCCGAACCGTGTCCATAGGCATTTCCAGGTTCATGGAAGACGGCACCCGCTCGCTCCTCATCATCACACACTCGACCCGTATTCTGGAATCGCTGCATGTCGACAGAGTCCATGTCCTTGTGGATGGGCGCATTGTCAGTGAGGGTGACGCCAGTCTTGTGGATGAAATCAATGCACACGGATTTGAACGCTTTACTGCCTGATAAAGGATAACGCCATGAAGGAAAAGACATACGTGGATGAGATCAGCCGGAGCCTGTACGATTTCCGGTATGATGAAGAGGGATATTATAAGGTTGACGAGGGACTCACTGAGGACATCGTCCTGCAGATCTCAAAGGAAAAGAACGATCCTGAATGGATGCGGGATTTCCGCCTGAACAGCCTTGAAAGCTACCGCCGTCTGCAGGTGCCGGACTGGGGACCGGATATTTCCGGCCTGAACATGGACGAGATTGTTACATATGTCCGTCCCAAAACCGGCATGAGCGCCAAATGGTCCGATGTGCCTGATGAGATCAAGGAAACCTTTGAGCGGCTGGGCATTCCCCAGGCAGAGCGTGAGTCCCTGGCAGGCGTCGGCGCGCAGTACGACAGCGAACTGGTCTACCATAATGTCCGGGAAGAGGTCGCGGCACTGGGCGTTGTCTATACGGATCTGGAAAGTGCCCTGCACGGCCCATATGCCGGGATGATCCGCTCGCACTTCATGCATCTCGTGCCGGTCAGTGACCATAAATTTGCCGCGCTGCATGGTGCAGTATGGTCCGGCGGCTCATTTGTCTACGTCCCAAAGAACGTAAGCGTTGAGATTCCGCTGCAGTCCTATTTCCGTCTGAACGCGCCGGGCGCCGGTCAGTTCGAGCATACCCTGATTATCCTGGATGAGGGTGCAGACCTCCACTTCATTGAAGGGTGTTCCGCGCCAAAGTACAACGTTGCCAACCTGCATGCCGGCTGTGTGGAGCTCTATGTCGGAAAAGGCGCCAGGCTGCGATATTCCACCATTGAGAACTGGTCAAAGAACATGTACAACCTCAACACCAAGCGGGCCCTTGTCGAGGCAGGCGGCACCATGGAATGGGTTTCCGGGTCGTTTGGTTCTCACGTTTCCTACCTCTACCCCATGACCATCCTGGCAGGTGAAAACGCCCGAATGACCTATACGGGCATTACCTTTGCAGGCGAAGGGCAGAATCTGGATACCGGTATGAAAGTTGTGCATAATGCGCCGCATACGACCTCGGTGATCAATGCGAAATCCATCTCAAAGTCCGGCGGTGCCAGCACCTACCGTTCCGCCGTCGTCGTCAGCCCGCAGGCTACAGGCAGCCGCTCCTCCGCAAACTGCGAATCCCTGATGCTCGACAACAGCTCCCGCTCGGATACCATCCCGGTCATGGACATCCGCACAAATGAGGCGGACATCGGCCATGAGGCAAAGATCGGGCGCATCAGCGATGATGCCATTTTCTATCTCATGAGCCGCGGTATCTCAGAGGAGGAGGCACGGACCATGGTGGTCAGCGGGTTTGCGGAAAGTGTTTCAAAGGAGCTCCCGCTTGAATATGCCGTTGAAATGAACAACCTCATCCGGCTTGAAATGAAAGGCAGCATCGGCTGATCTGGTGGCAAAAATGGATCACAGCAGTTTTAACCCGCTCCCCTCACCCACCTGGAACTGGCTCAGGGTCAATCATACCCAATTGAGGGTAAACGGCCCTTTTACCGGCCCGTCAACACCTGTTCTGACAGAGGGCGTCTGCACGATTTCAGATGAGCCTCAGTCATGGCATATTCCGTCAAGCGGCGGTCCCGACTTTGATACCTTCATCAGGGCCGCAGTCCCATCTGCCGACGCGTTTGATGTGCCCCGCGGCGGATATCTGCTGCTGCGGGATGACCTGACCGCAGCGGACAGGAACATCGCCCGTCGACTTGTGGTTCATGCGCAAGAGAACAGCCGCCTCATACTCATCTCCCGGCAAATGACCGAAAGTGCAGGCACTGCCGCCATTGCAGAGTCTGTCTCCATTCAGGCAGAGGCAGGTTCGCATATCACTTACGTCCAGATCGTAGATACCGGCAGGGAAAATCGCGTCTATACATCGCTTGGTATAGAGGCAGGTGCACAAGCCCAAATTGAAACCACACAGATCGTCCTTTCCGCAGGCAGCGCCGCCATAGGCGGGCTCACGGACCTGCTCGGTGAGCAGAGTTCGCTTGACTGTGCCATCGCCTATCAGTGCAAAGCGGATCATGTGCTTGATATGAACTGGATCATCCCCCACCATGGCAAGAAGACAGATAGCCGCATCGCCGTATCCGGTGTGCTGCGCGATCTGGCCAGGAAGACCTTCCGCGGCACAATCGATTTCAGGCGCGGCTCCGCCGGCGCCACGGGCAGCGAAACGGAGGATGTCCTGCTCCTGTCCGAAACGGTTCAGAACCAGACGGTTCCCGTCATCCTGTGCGAGGAGGAAGACGTGTCCGGCACGCACGGTGCCAGCATTGGCCGCCTTTCAGAGGGCACGCTCTACTATATGCAGTCCCGCGGGCTCAGCGAAGCTGAAATATACCGGATTCTGGCAAAGGCACGGCTTGCCGCAGGCATTCGCCGCATCCCGGATGCCGCAACACAGGCCTGGCTCAGACGCCGCCTCGGCGATGACCCATCAGATTCGAGCCCCGCCTAAGAGATGAATCATATGTGAGGAGATAATAAATGAGTTCACCATCCCTTCTGGATATCCGTAACGATTTCCCGTTTTTCGCAGCCAACCCGGGCCTGGCTTACCTCGACAGCTCTGCAACATCCCAGAGCCCGGCCTGCGTCATTGAACGGATGAACCGCTTTGATCTTCTTGAAAAGGCGTCCCCGTTCCGCGGCCTGTACACGCGCAGCGTTCAGGCAACGGATGATTATGAGCACGCCAGAGATCTTGTCCGCGATTTCATCGGCGCCTCCTCCAGCCGCGAAATCATCTTTACGCGAAACGCCACCGAAAGCCTCAACCTGCTTGCCTACACGCTCGGTGATTCCATGATAAAGCCTGGCGATGAAATCCTGGTCAGCATCTCCGAGCATCACAGCAACATGATCCCCTGGCAGCAGCTTGCCAGGCGGACGGGCGCAGTCATCCGCTACCTCCATTGCACCAAGGAGGGTGAGTACACACCGGATGCACTCAGCGCCGCACTGACAGACCGGACACGGATACTGGCCATTGCCCAGATGTCCAATGTCTTCGGACGGATCAATGACCTCAAAACCCTTTGCCGCATTGCGCATGCAAATCATACGATCGTCGTCGCAGACGGTTGCCAGAGCGTTCCGCACATGCCCGTAAATGTTGCCGACCTGGGCGTTGACTTTCTCGCCTTCTCCGGCCACAAGATGCTGGCCCCGACGGGCATCGGGGTACTTTACGGCAGGGAGGCGCTGCTTGACAAGTTGCCGCCGTTCCTCTTTGGCGGCGAGATGATCGACAGTGTTACCACTGAGGGTGCCGTCTGGGCGCCGCTTCCCCAGAAGTTTGAGGCAGGTACGGTCAATACCGCGGGCGCCATCGCCCTTGGAGCGGCAATTGAGTACTATAACCGGATCGGATTCCCGGCCATGATGCAGCGCGAGGCAGCGCTCACGGATCACCTCCTTGCCGGCATGCAACAGGTGCCGCATGTCCGCATCATTGGTTCACCGCATGCTGCGCATCATCACGGCATCGTCACATTCACGCTTGACGGCGTCCACCCGCATGACATCTCCTCCATCATGTCAGACAACGGCGTTGCCATTCGTGCCGGACATCACTGTGCGCAGCCCCTCCATGCTTACCTTGGCATTAATGCCACAAGCCGGGCCAGTCTCATGTTCTACAACACAGAATCGGAAATTGACACGTTCATCGACATTCTATCTCAGATTCGAGGTGCAATGGGCTATGCAGATTAAACCGTATTACAGCGAAATCCTGACAGATCACAACCTTCATCCGTCCCACAAGCATACGCTGCCGGATGCCAATTTTGTCCTGCAGGGGGTCAACCCCAGCTGCGGTGACAATATCACCCTGCAATTGCGCATTGATCCGGACGGCATCATCCGGGACGGTGCCTATGTTGGCGACGGATGCGCCATTTCCCAGGCCAGCGCTGACATGATGCTGGATCTTGTCATTGGACAGACAAAAGATGAAGCGCTTCATCTGACAGACTGCTTCATGCGGATGATCCGCGGCGAAGCGTCCCCGGATGAAATCGAGCAGCTTGAGGAGGCTTCCTCTCTCAAGGACATTGCACACATGCCCTCCCGTGTGAAATGCGCCGTCCTTGGCTGGCACACCATGGAGGAACTGATCCCAAAATAACCACAGGGCCGTCCACAGACGGCCCTGTTCATTGTCTATTTCCCGGTCTCATAGTTCATCTGGAGGTAGGGCGAGGCTTTAAATCCCCAGTGTTCATACAGCCCAATCGCCCTCAGATTGTCAGGCTCAGCCTCAAGGCGGATCCGGGTTGCATTCGGATACGTCTGTTTCAGCCACTCAAATACGCCAGATCCTATGCCTTTCCCCTGCCATTCCGGCTCAATGGACAGTTCCTCTAGCCAGATGCACTCCCCGCCAAACTCCGTATTGTACGCCCGTGCTGCAAGGCCGTACCCGACGATTGTATCATTTTCAACCATCACGATCCCATCAAGGAGAGAGGTCTCATCCATTGCTGCTTTCAGATTGCGTTCAAGCACCTCGTCCGAGCAGTGAATGGCCACCGCCGGGGAATCATAGAACCTGCGCATCATCCCCCGTACAGCCGCCAGATCTCCCATCTCCATTTTCCGTATCATAAATGCTCCTTTCGCCTCAATACATGCAGCCTGGCCGGGCAGAGCGCGGGTGCATGGAAAAAACAGATTGCCAACTCTGCCGGGATCGCATATAATCGCATCTGACTTTTGAGAATACGAGGCAATCATGCAGATCTACTTTGCGCCCCTGCAGGGCATTACGGATGCACCGTTTCGCCGGATCCACGCCGCACGCTTTTCAGGCATTTCCAAATACTTCACACCGTTCATCAGCCCCACGCAGAATTACAACCTGACGAATCAGGAGCTGAATGAGGTGGATCCCGGCAATATCAGCGGGTTCACCCTTGTTCCGCAGGTCATCGCCTCTAAGCCGGAGCTGTTCCTGTGGGCCGTCCGGCAGCTGGCAGATCTTGGCTATACCGAAGTCAATCTCAACATGGGCTGTCCCTCCGGCACAGTCACCGCTAAAGGCAAAGGTGCCGGGCTTCTCATGTCGCATACAGGCCTTGAGCTGTTCCTTGACGAAATCTACAGCCACAGTCCCATTGCCGTTTCCATCAAAACCCGCATCGGCTGGCAGTCACCGGATGAATATGAACGCCTTCTGACGCTTCTAAATAGCTACCCTGTCTCTGAGCTCATCATCCATGCCAGGACCCGGTCTCAGTTCTATGCCGGCAGCACATCGCCGGAAACCGTTCTCAGCCTGCTGGATCAGTGCCGTATGCCGCTGGTTTACAATGGCGACCTGTTCACACCCGGTACCTGTTCATCTTTCCTGAGCGCAAATCCGCAGTTGAACCGCGTCATGATTGGCCGGGGACTCGCGGCAAATCCGGCGCTTGCCCGTACCGTCCTTGGTGGCCCGCCGCTTGAGATCTCCGAGTTTCGCGCCTATCATGATGCCCTCTACGAAACCTATCTCCGCCGGTTTCCCAAAAACGCGGCACTTGGCCGCATGCGGGAGGTTGGAAAACATCTGGCCTGCTGCTTTGAGGATGCCGGCAAAGTGCTCAAAAAGCTGCGAAAAGCCGCTTCGCTGCAGGCATATGAGGCAAGTGTTGATGCACTCTTTGAACATCCGCTCCTCGCCGATCCCGGTTTCAATCCCGCATACTAATGCCGCGCATCCGTTCCACATAAAACGGATGCGCGTTTTTTAGGTCGGTATATCAGCCGATTGCTCCCTGACGGATCATGCGTTCCGCCAGGGCCGTCATTTCCGCAATGCTTTCCGGGCAATCCCGCTTTATCCATTCACGGATAATGCCTAGGCAGCCTGACGTCACAAATTCATACCGGTAATTGAATTCCGTTTCTGTTCCCGGAAATGCTGCACGGACAGACATCCAGTCCTTATGGCACTTTTCACGCACAACCGATGCCAGCTTCTCCCGGAAGCTGACATCACCGTTTTCACTCAGCAGCACGCCTGCCATACTTCTGTTTTCCCGGATAAAAGTGAAGCAGTCCGTGAGAAAGCTGTTCGTCTGTTTGAAGACCGTCTCATCCTCATGAGAATCCAGAATAGCCACAAAGCGCCTGAAGTATTCATCCTCAAGCTTCCTGACGTAATCATACAGGTCGCTGTAGTACTTGTAGAACGTCCCCTTATTGATATCCGCAAGCTCCGTCAGTTCCTTGACGCTGATATCCTTCAGGGGCTTTTCTGCCAGCAGCTTTGTAAACGCCTCCTCAAGAACCCGGTGCGTCCGCCGGATGCGCTTATCGTCCATATTGAGATCATTCATGAAAGTCATCTCCCGTCTGTCACCGCTCCCGCGGGCACATTGTTGGGCAGCGCGTGACCATTGGCAACAAAAGTATCGCGTATCTTATTATAATTGTTCTGGTTCGATATTGCAATATTTGTCTTATAACAAACTTCAAGTTCATTATATGGGCATATTTCAGTTCCGGGGGCCGCAGTTCCTGTCTGCCGTTCCGGCTGCTGCAGATTCTCGGGACAGATGCAGTTTATGGGCCCGCCTGTTCAGTCTCAACCGCCGGATTCTGTTGCGGCAAAGTCTGCCGCATAAAAAAGATGGTCGGCAGCAGGATCTCAAATTCCTCATTTTCCTCTCGCGGCTGCCAGTAGACACAGAAGGAGACCACCGCGTGACTCGGTACAATCTGGCGGGCCTTCATCTGTTCAAGCATTTCAACGGCCCGTTTGGAAAGTTTCACCACTCGCAGACCATTGTGCAGCAGATACTGGTCCTCAACCTGCAGCCGTGTTCCGCTGCAGATGCCGCGTCCCCTGTGATGCCGTCCTCTGAAAAAGTCCAGAACGACATCCCGGTGAGAGAGCTGAATCTCATAGGCATCCGTTTCCGGATACACTGTCTCATCCCGGACAAACTGTATCCCGCTGAGCGTCTGGTCACCGGCCGTCCCCAGGATGCTGCTCTGGACAGCCTCAATATCCTTCTTCGTAAAGATGCCCGGACGGCAGTGAATGCTGAGGGTATGCTTTGCCCGTGTCAGACCGACATAGACGTTCCGCTTCTCTTCCTCGCTCTGAACGGCCCCGGAGAGGAGCAGCAGGACCTGGTCGTATTCCCTGCCCTTGGACTTGTGAATCGTTGAAACAATAACCGTCTGGTCGGCATTCCCATCGTCATCAAAGTCCTCGAGCCTGGATTCAGCCAGGTACTCAAGCAAGTCGCTTTTGTACATCCTGGGTTCCGTCTCCCGGTAGAGATCCAGCATGCGCAGGCAGAGCGGCAGAACCGTGCTTGTGGCATAGGCTCTGCACATTGCGTCCCTGGCGGATTCAAATGTCTCTTCCGTCAGGATCTGCTGATTTCCCTCAGGATCCGCCGCTGTCAGGAAGCACCGGATTTCAGACAGATCGCTCAGACGGAACTGGTCAAGCGACTGAATGAGCCGCGCCCGGATATGGCGCTCAGCAAGCAGGCTCATCACCTTGAGCGCTTCCTCATTGGTCTGCGTGAGGATACCCGTTGTGCCTTTGAAGGCAGATACCGCCAGCTCATTTACAATGGCATGTTCCGTGTTGCCGGACGGGTGTTCCGTAATGCGGACCAGGCCCGCTTCCCGGCTTGCAGACTGAATCGGTATGGTTTTCATCCGGTGACGCATTCTCATGACAAATCTGTTTGAAAGCGCCACAATTGCCCGGTCGCTGCGGTAATTATCCGTCATCTCGTAGAGTCTGGCATCCGGCATCGTGCGCAGCTGTTCCAGGTAGCGGGAGTCAGATCCGCGGAACCCGAATATGTTCTGGTCATCATCGCCGACCGCAATGACCCGAATACTGTCATTGTGCTGCATCAGCGTCTGCACAAGTACAAACTCGTTGCTGTCCATATCCTGAGCCTCATCAATGACCAGAACTGTTTTGGTTATGCGCTCAGGCTCCACCTCACCAGCCTCAATCATCTGCGTGGCTTTCGGCACAATATCCGCACTTGCCTGCAGCGTTCCAATCCGTCCCAGGATATCAAAGCAGAAACTGTGAAAGGTGCGAATCTCAACATAATGGGCAACCGCGCCCACCAGCCCAATGAGACGGTGCTTGAATTCAGTAGCAGCTGCCCTTGAGAAGGTCAGCATCAGCAGCTGTTCATGACGCACATCCTCAAGCAGCAGAAGGGATGCCAGCTTATGAACCAGCACCATGGTTTTCCCGCTGCCAGGTCCGGCCGCCACAACAATCACCTTCGACTTCTGGTCATCAATGATCTCATGCTGAGCGGGCGACAATCTCCCAAACATCTCATCGTACTTCTCCGGTGTTACCGTCCGCTGGATTTCGGACTGCCGTTCCTTTGAGAAGTACCTGTCCAGGAACGACTTGTATGGCATCTGGAAATAGTCATGCACAAACATCTGTGCCAGCTCATAGTCCATGCCCATCAGGTGGGCATACTCGCCGACGATATGCACCTGCTGGATCTTCTGGTTATAGTACATCTCCAGCTGGTGGTAATCCTCCTGCTTATACTGGACCCGGTTGTCCATATACAGGCGTTCCAGCTGCATCCCGTTGTAAAGGACCATAAACCCGCCTTCAATGCGCATGGCTCCGATTTTACTGAGATAGAGCAGCGCCTCCTCAAAGTGCGCAAGTGTAAGTCCCGTGATGTCCACATCCAGCGTGGGCATGGCCATAAAGGCCTTATACAAGCCGACCATGGAAAATGTAACCAGCGTCTCCTCGCGCTGGCTTTTTGCATGCCTGACGGTTTCAAAAAGGCGCGAAAGAATATACCTGCAGATGCCGATACGCCGTGCATGCCGCTGCAGACATTCCTTAAGCGGTATAAGCAGCGAAATGGATGACTGCTGCTTCTCGCGGTCCTCCTTGCACTCTATCATCTTCTGCCCGGTCATGAAATTGAGCAGCGTGCGGATTCGCCGGACTGAGGCGCCCGGGATATGATCCTCCTGTGCCCGTTCATTGAGTTCCTTGAGCGGGACGACTATCCCGTTTTCCGGAATGTTCAGCAGGAGGCAGTACTCAAGGCGGCTGTACTGATTCAGGATCTGTCCGGATCTGTTCTCCGTATCCTTTTTGAGAATATACGCGCTCATGTCCCTGGTATCCGCCAGAATGTCTGCCTGGCGCATCAGGTTTACACAGCGGATGATGGTTTCCTTTTCAATGCCCAGATTGTCCGCCAGGTAATCGACCCTTGACTCAGCCTCGGCGTTATCTGCATTTGCCCGGCTCCGTTTCGACAGGAGCGATGCAAGAATCCGCCGGCTGCAGCTGCGCTCATCCTCACCGAAAATCCGGGATGCATCCAGCTTTGCGCCGGCCTCAATCATATTCCTGACCCGTATGCCTGTCGCATACACATGCGGCATATTTCGGCCCCGTTCAAGATATCCCGCGTTTTCAAGCGCTCCAATGGCTATTTTTACGCGGGTTTCCACCTCATTCCCGTCATCCTTCCAGCCCGCCTCCCGTGCAATTTCAAGGGGTGTACAGCAGAAATAACGGTGCCTCATGGATATCCGCTTGACTGCCCGCCAGGCCTGCTGAATCTCATCCAGCGTAAGGCGGCTGTGTCCCAGCAGAATGAAATGCTTATCGAGATCTCCCGGGCTGTACAGCACATAACAGGTCGCCTCAAATGTCGGATCTCTGCCGGCACGTCCGGCTTCCTGGACATAGTTTTCGAGCGAATCCGATATGTCATAGTGAACCACAAGCCCTACATTGGGCTTGTCAACGCCCATGCCAAAGGCGGATGTGGCGACGATTACACGCACCTCATCCTGCAGAAAACGCTCCTGATTCTCCTGCTTTTCGCGGGATTCCATCTTTCCATGATACGGAAGCGCTTCTATGCCATCTTTGGTCAGATGCTCAGCCAGGTCTGCAGTCGTGCGTGTCCGGGAAACATAGACGATGGCCGGTCCCTCATGACTCGCAAGGAGCGACCGCAGCCGGACATACTTGGATTTCTGGCTTTCCACATACTCGACCTGATAAGTCAGGTTCTCACGCGATGCCGTCGTTTTGTAGATCTCAAGGTTCAGATCCAGTTTGTCCTTAAAGTACGTACAGATATCGTCGATGACATTCTGCTTTGCCGTCGCGGTAAAGCAGGATACAGGGATACGCTTGTTTGAGCCGCGCATCTCCTCAATCTTCCGGATAAACGTACCAATGTACAGATAATCCACACGGAAATCCTGCCCCCAGGCCGAAAAGCAGTGGGCCTCATCTATGACGAAGCGGACCACAAATCTCGACACCAGCAGACGCTCAATGGTGGATGACCTCAGCTGTTCCGGTGAAATATACAAAATGGACGCAGAACCGTCCCGCACATGGTCAATTGCATGGGAACGTTCAATGGGGTCCAGCATGCCGTTAATGGTTACGGCATTGGTGATGCCCATGGCATGCAGATGATCCACCTGATCCTTCATAAGTGACTGAAGCGGAGACAGAACAACCGTCAGGCCGCCCTCCGTTCGCGCGCTTATCAGGGCAGGCAGTTGAAACGTCACCGACTTTCCGCCGCCGGTCGGGAAAATCGCCAGCAGGGACTCCCCGTTTACGGCCCCCCGCACAGCGTGTTCCTGCAGTGGTTCCCCGGCATATGTCCTGAACGACGGATAGCCGAAAATCTTTTTGAGATTCCTGTGGATATCCAGCTGTTCCCGGCAGTAATCACACTTTGCCTCACACGGCATATCCCGCAGAGTGTGCAGGACACTGTGAATCTCGGGAAAGGTATAGCCAAGCCATGGCGGCAGGACGGAAAAGTCATCCCGCGTGCTGATCAGGGCGAGGACGTATGCGAGCTCAGTCGGATAGTTTTCGATCAGTTTCTGCAGATCGCTGTTTGCGCAGAACATGCCCTTAAACTCATCTGCAATCTGAGCCGCCAGATGCTCCGGGGCCATCTTCTCCTCCGGCATTTCCAGCACATCAAAGAAGCCCCTGAAACTCAGATTGTTCCAAAGGAGCTGCATGAATATACGCTGCATAACCGGGCTCAGACTATGAAACGCCGCACACTCATCCTCAAAGAGTTCCTTTGCCTTCTGGGCGTCATTGACCGGGTTGTTAAACTCCTCAACCTGCAGCTTGTCATCCTTCAGAAGCGCATGATACGGCCGCTTTGGAAACAGCAGCGGTGACAGGAAGAGCGTATCCACATATACCAGGGAATCCGGCAGAGACAGATAGTGCTTGTCATGCGCGATGATGTTGTGCCCACACAGCACCTTCGCACCGGAGAGAAACGCATTCAGGCTTGCACGGTTGCTGTTATGGAATATCCTGTCGCCCCTTATCGCGCCGATATCCAGTATCCGGCCGTCGTCTCCGATTTCCGCGTCCAGAAACACGATCTCCTGCACGGTCTTCCCTCCTTCCCGTATCATTGTCTTTTTTCCGCTAGAGCAGCTCATCCTGCAATCATATGATGCACTGACATTTCTCAATCAGTCCGGCAGCTTTCACCGGGCATACTGCATCTGCATTGTAGTCTCAGCATCCGGCAACTGTCAAGCCGGGAGAGGCTGCGTGCCACAAAACAGGCAGGCTTTCCGCCGGGCTCAGGCCTTATAGCCCCATTGCCCGACAACAGAATAAAGCTCCAATTCCGGCTGTTTACAGAATCAGCCATAATTGGAGCTTCTCCTTTGATCAACTCAGCGTAGCCATCGTTTATGGTTTATGCAAGCGCCTTCCTGATTTCATCAATAACCGTTTCAAGACTCACGTTCCGCTCGCGTGCCAGTCTTGCTATGTCCTCATATTCCAGTTTGGCCTTGGATGTACCATAGCCACTCGCGGTTTTGATGCGTACTGTTCCGGCATCTGTCTCCGCAGTTTTCACCTCACGCTCAAGGACATACCGGGACAGGTTCTCACGGCGAACGCCGAGCGTTGTCGTATGCCTGAAAATCAGTTCAACCAGATGATCCGCATCCTCCGGCATGGCAATGACGCTCAGCAGAATTCCCGGCCTGTTCTTTTTCATGCCGATATGTTGCCAGTAGACATCACGCGCACCTGCCTTAAACAACTGTTCCATGGCAAATCCGACTGCCTCGCCGCTCATATCGTCCAGATTGCACTCGAGCTTGACAATCATCTCCTCATGACGTTCACCGGTATCTCCCAGGAATGCCCGCACACAGTTGGCCCGCGGGAAATCTTTCTTCCCCATGCCGTACCCGATAGCCGTAGTCACCATACCGGGACGGTCACCGAATCTGGTCACAAAGTGTTTGAGGAGTGCCGCACCGGTCGGCGTACAGAGTTCTCCCTCAATGGCACCGCCATATGTGGGAATTCCCTCAAGGATAAGCGCGGTTGCCGGCGCCGGCACCGGAAGAATGCCGTGCATGCACTTCACATAACCGGATCCCACGTGAACCGGGCTTGAGACAACCTGCTCAGCACCGATTTCGTGCATGAGGAAACATACCGCAATCACATCCGCAACTGCGTCCATGGTGCCAACCTCATGGAAATGAATGGCATCCATGGGCATGCCATGCACCTTTCCCTCCGCCTCAGCAATAATCCCATATACCGCTATCGCATCCTTCCGGACTGATTCCGGAAGATTCAGGCGATTGATCTGCGCCGTAATGTCGGCAAGGCTGGAATGATGGTGATGAGGGTCGTGTCCATGCTCATGGGTGTGTTCATGTTCATCGTCATGATGATGCTCATGGAAGTGTTCATGTTCATCGTCATGATGATGCTCATGGAAGTGTTCATGTTCATCGTCATGATGATGCTCATGGAAGTGTT